>JAYWHS010000912.1:0-2478 GCA_043777635.1 Kofleriaceae bacterium
TGATCACGCTGCTTCAACAGCTGAAGCGACAAAGGGTGCTTCAGCTGCACTCGATGTTGTCGGCAAGTTTGCTGCACCTGGGAAAAAGAATCTGCTCGATCGGTTAAAGCCTGGTATCGGTTCGGCGGATGCACTATTGACAGCGATTAAGGATGGTTCGCAATACTCTTTTGACCATATCTCCCAGAGTCTCAAGTCAGCTACCGACGAAGAGTTGATGTTGACAAACGGTGCTTTTTTGAATGCCACGCAAGCAAGCTATGTTGCGATGCTACAAAATTACTTGCCGAAGTTCATGAAAGAGGTCGCAACGCTCGGTGAGTATGATGCGCCTTATTCGGCCGATTTTGGCGAGCGGTTAGTGTGGGCGAAGGATCCGGAACAAGGCGGCAAAAAGCGGCTGGCGAGAATCCGCGAATTTCATCCGAACATGCCAGGTGCGCTGACTGTTCCTGATCAACCCAACCGTAGTGGCCGCGAGATGCTTGGTTGGGTCTCTGACGAAATGATACCGTTTGCGCTGGATCGGCATAAACGGATCTTTGGCGAAGTGGCAGTGCTGCCATGAGTCACGCGATAATTCGAATCAGTTTGTACTTATTACTTTTGGCATTAGGCGTGGTCTCATGCTCTTCCAATGACGCAACCAAGACACGACTCGTAAGTGAAGCGGAAATCAGTTGGTTTATTCATGCAAACCGTGATGCTCGCAGTTCGATCGGGCTCGAATTTATTTGTGATCCAAGGATCCCCACGGCAACTTGTTTCTTGCCGGAGGAAGAGCGCAAAGAGATGCTTGTTAATGGTCGCTACACCGTTACCAATGTTGGTTTCAATTTTTTGAGCGCCTGCCGTGCCAACGAAGAATTGTTGCAAACTGCGTACAAGCATAATTCACAGTTTGCAGCGATGCTTGCGGAAATTGTAGTCGGCCCAACCCAATTGGTTAGCTCAGTTAAAGCCGCAGCGCGCGCTGCGTTTGAGACTACCCTTAAAGCAAACTTGCAGCAAAAAGCACCGCTGCTCGACGCCATCAAAGCAGCTACGTTCAAGGTCTTTCCTCAAATCTCCAGTAGCCTTTCAACCCTTGATGACGAAGCGCTGTTCCGGACCACCGGCGCGATGCTAAATCTTCATGACGCCGAATACACGGCGTTATTGTTCGACAAGTTTAAATAGATGCTGCTTCGTCAGACATCGAAGCCGACGCGCTACAGCGCTTACGCGATAAGTTGGATGATCCTGAATTTGTCTTTGGGGTCGCAAAAGCAAATAAGAAAGATGGCACGATGCACATCCCACGAGTGGTCGCGAGCCCATCGGTCTTACAATACTTGGAAGTTGGATTTGTAGAACATGATGCGATGCCGAGCGTGCCTGCCGGCACCCGCATGACGGCCCAAGTATTTAATCGTGAGGTCATGGTGACGCTGGCTAAATATGGTTGGAGTCCAGGCTCGACATATGGCGATACGATGCACTTCGATTTTATTGAGGGCTCGGACGTTGTGCCAGGCGGGCGCAGTCAAGCCAATATGAAGCATGACCACTTTGGCCCCAAAGGAGCGCAATAATGAACTGGATAGGGCGGGCATTGGTTAGTGTTGCATTGAGTAGTTGTGGTGCCTCGAGCAATGCTGGCGCGCCACCAACCCCATTGCCGGCACCAGCACTACAAGGTTCGGCAATGAAACCTGCAGCGCTGATGCCCGTATCAGCGCCCGTAGCGGTTGCGACTGCGTTAGTTGACGTTCGCGATGTTGCCACCAAAACAAGTCGCGGCGGTAGTGTTGTTCAGGTCGGTCGGCCAGCTATGGTGTTTTCCGACGCCATTGAAACTGTGGTGGTACACGCTGATCTGGGCAGAATTTATGCAACCGCGGGCACGGTTGGCAAAGTGTGGAATGGTGCGACGAGCCAGTTGCTGTGGGAAAAGAGCGATCGAGCGTTTTTTATGACCACCAATCCTGATGGCGCTTTGCTGATCAACAATGGCAGTCATGAAATCGATGTTATCGATCCCACGTTTCAGAAAAAAAACATGTGGTTGGGTTTTCGATCCTTAGCAAAATGGCGAGCAGTCACAATGCCACATTGTTGGCCCAGGCCTACTTTGGTGAAGTTCGCATACTCAATCAGCAAACCGGCAAGCGAATTATTGTTACCGTCAAAAATCCGCGCGAAGGCATGAACGAAAATGTCACGGACATGCGCTTTAGTGATGATGACCAAGCGTTGTACGTGGCCACCGATGAACGCATTTATCGGTGGAACTTCGCTACGGACCAGCAAGAAGTGCTGCTCTATGCAGTGAAGATCAAAATCGATAAACCGATTCGTGCGTGGAATCCAGTGATCAAAATTCAATCGGCCAAACTTGCCGCCAAGGCCGATGTCGCTGTGTTGATCGATGACAACAAAATATTGCTCGTAGATCTCGTGAAAGGCACCACGAAAGTTTTTGGGCCAAGGCCTAAT
>JAYWHS010000913.1:0-2477 GCA_043777635.1 Kofleriaceae bacterium
GGTAAGCAAACTGCTCAAATTGTTATTGCTCAAGACAAACGCTTGCGGTTGCACTTGGTCCAACGCCGCCCAAGCCGGCGGTGCCGCTGCAGGCGCGACCGCCATCGGCTCAAGGTTCACCGCGCCGGGCTCGCCCAACGGCCATTCATCGGGCGTGCTGCCAGGCACCCGCTCGTTAAGCAAAGCTTCGCCAGTTTCAACCATCGCGTCAGCGTGAAACCGTTGAATCATGGTGCGGCGATTCAACACGTTGCCCAAAGCGATGAGCAGCATGCCTTGGTGATGGGCCATGTACGAACGCACAATCGTACATGGCTGCGGCGCTGTCGCCCGAGCATCGTCGGAACCAGCACGCGCGGCGGCCCGAGGCACAACGCGCTCAGGCGAGAAATCAACGGCCTCATACAGACCATACGTGCCCAACATGCCCATCTCTTCAAGCACAACCACATTGTGCATCACCGCATGCGGTCGAATCGCAACTGCCAACAGCGAAGCGTACGGCGCAACTACATGGTCGTTTTGTAAACCTCGTTTCAACCCCAGTCCGTGCACCCCGAAAGAACGATATTGGTACGTATCATTGGCGTCTACCTGCGCGAACGACGACTCCGAAACCCCCCAGGGTTGCTTACGCTGTTTGCCTTGCGTGATCTGTGCATCGACCGCAGCGCTGCTGGTGGTTTCCAACAAGGTGCCGGCCTGGCTCTTCATCAGCAGTGTTGGCATCAAGAACTCAAACATCGTGCCGCCCCATGACAGCAGCGATGCGCCTTGCGCCAACTTCGTCATCGGTCGACCCAGCGCATACCAATGGGTTTGCGGTACATCGCGTTTCACGATCGCAAGATAGCTAGCGAGTCGTGCTTCCGATGCCAATAAGTCGTAGTGATGTGGGTCGAGGCGATCGATCGTGGCGTTGTATCCGATGTGAAACAACTTCCGTTCAGCATCATACAGCAGCTTAAAATCCATCGCGCGAACTTGTTGGTCAGCGCGTTCGGTCAGGGCATGCAAGACCGCCACCAGCGCAACAGCATTTTCATCCGCTGCTGCAAACGTACGGTCTACACGCGCCACATCTTTTTCTAGTTGCGCCCGAGCTTCGGCGACATGTTGCGCCGAGGACCGACCCGGTACTTCATCGAGCAACGCCAAGATTCTCGTTCGTTGGCTTCGTACAAACTGAGAAACGTCAGCGAGGCGCAGGTTTGCCGGCGTGACGATGCCTAGTGCAATACACTCGTCTGGTAAGGCCAACCACGGCACTAGGTTGGTCAATTCGCGGTGCATCTGCGCAAGTTGTTGATGCAGGCGACGCGCTGATGTTTGCAACGACACCAACATGTCACCGTCATGGCGGTACGCCGGGTTGTCCACGAATGCCAGCAGCGCTGCATCTAGTTGGGTACAGTCATGCTCGGCTAGTTCCTTAAGTCGGGTATAGCTCTGTTGCAGATCGTCGCGTCCTACCGCAATCGCCACCGCCATCTTGTCGATGATCGCCATCAGCGCACGGGTGTCGCTAGGGCCGGCACCGCGTACTACCTCGGCAAGTAAATCCAGCGAATCACCCAACCCGTCCCAGCCCTCGCGCCGAACCACCGGGTCCACAAGCAATTCGCGACAGCCGTGCGCCAAAGCGACCAGGCAGCCGGCAAAATTGCCGCTATCCACCGTCGAGACATAGCGCGGATTGAGCGCTTCAAGATCCTGGGTATTGTACCAATTGAACAGGTGGCCTTGGTAGTGCGCCATGCGTGCGATGCTGTCAAAGGCACAGCGAATTCGCAGCGAAAACTCACTCACACCGATGAAGCCAAAATCATAGGCCGACAACGTCGCAAGCAAGGCCAACCCAATGTTGGTCGGCGAGGTTCGGTGTGCCGTCTGTTCACGTGGCGGTTCTTGATAATTATCGATCGGCAGCCACTGATCGTTAGGGCCAACAAAAACATCAAAGAATCGCCATGTCCGTCCAGCCAACATACGCAATTTCTTTTGCGCGGCCTGATCGAGCTGCGCGAGGGGCAAGCTCTCGACCGGGCGACTCAACCAGCGCGCGATTTCCGGCGCAACGAACCACGCCAACAACAGCGGCGCAGCGCCGATCAATGCCGCCGGGTGCACCCAACCGACCAGGGCAGCGGTGCTGACCGCCAAAATCGGCGACCACATCATGGAGCGCCAAAAGTAGCGGCGAGGTGAGCGCCCGGCAATAGCCTGGGCAGCGTGAGCCGCGCTGGTCCATTGCAACAGATTCTTGTGGGTGAAGTTGGCGCGCACCGCAACGCGAAAAATGGCATCGAGGGTTATCACCGACTCGTAGACCACAAACATCATCGCTAACGCAGCGCGACCAAGATTTTTGCCACGGGTCCGACCAGACAATAGCGACGGTAACGTTGGACTAACCAGCAGTAGCAACCAGGCCACGGTCCACAGCACCGCGTTACCCGGCAGGACAAACCAGCCCA
>JAYWHS010000914.1:0-2476 GCA_043777635.1 Kofleriaceae bacterium
AAATAGCGCAGGCAATGGGTTCGCTAGCCGCTACCAATGAACGCTTCTTCGCTCCGGACGAAGACGAATTTTTACGCAGTACGGTTGATATGCCATCGGCATTGGCGCTGGCGCGTAAACTTGCTGTAAGTGGCCCAGGCCTTGATGCAGATCTAGTGGCGTTGCAACAAAGCGTGTCGGTTCCGCTGGCGATTGATATCGATGAAGCATCTGCGCAATTAGCGCAAGTCATCGGCGGCATTGCAGTCAAACATCAGCATCGCAGTGCAAGCTGGGCGACTCCGCCACGCGTAGCGGCTGCAACGCCGGCAGCTACGATCCCGTCGACAACCAAGCGAATCACGATGGCCGCGCCAATGCCGGCCGAGGCAGTTGCAGCGCCAGCCCTGGCCCCACAAGTCACGCCGCTGGTGCGAGGCAAAGGCCCAACCTCGCCGCCACCGCCCGCGCGTAAGCAACCAGGTACGCTAGCGCCTGATCCAGTAGCACAACATGCAAACCCACACGATGACGTGCTGCTGGCCGCCCCCGAGCGGCTAAGCGAACAGGCCGAGATCGTGTTCGACACAGCATTCCAAGCGCCTGGCGTGGCTGCGCTCGACGACGATTTTGCGCAGCTGCCGCAGCCTGCAACAGCCGAAGAACCAACCCAAATTGGTCAGCTGATTCCACCGCCGCGAGCCGCGTCGGCCTTGCTGATCAGCGACGACATGGATCTCAACTTCCTGGCCGAACACACGGATTTTTCAGCGGTTCGGCCTTCGGTACCCGCGCCCGCAGATGCGATGTCGGCGCAGCCGGAGTACAGCGAGCCAGCCGAAGCCGACCCCGTGGAAATCGACGACGCGGCCGTGGAAATCGAAGCTGACGCCGCCGATGAATGGATCCAAGGGCGACCCACCGTGATGGGTGCGCTCGATGCCGCTATCATCGAAGGAGCCTACCGCGATCCAGTCGTGACCCCGCTGCCGCGCGCTGGATCTGAATTCGATTTTTCCGACATCGCCAGCACACTTCGGCGCCGAGCCTCCACTGCGCCACCCTTGCAAAACCGAACGTTCGCCCACACGCTGCCGTCGTCGGCGCGCACGAATCGCCATATCACAACGCGCAATACTGCCCAACCAGCGAACCGGCCAGCGACGACTCTGCCGGTGTGGGGCGATGATGAAGCGCCAGACTTCGATGCACCGCCACCGGCCACCGTGTTGGCCCCGGATATCAGTGCCCGGCTTTCAGCCATCGCCGCAGTCGATGACGACAGCGATTTTTCGCACAATGGTCCGCTGACCTATGCCGAGCGGCCAGTGTTGCCAGTATTCCAGCCAGCCCCGGCCCCACCGACCTCGCCTAGCCTTGACGATGCGTTACTTTCAATGAGCGACGAAGCAGATGACGACGACGGGTTCTTTTTTGAACCACCCGAACATCTACCCGATGATTTTGCAGTCGACAGTCCATCAATTACTTCGGCCGCACCGATCGTACAGTCCGACGACGACATTCCGATTGAAATGGATTTTGAGGTCTTGGCCGAGTTTGATGACGACGGCACCTAAGGAAGTTGAACAACCTCGGCAAAAACGCGGTATCATTTGGCATGCGTTTGACGATGACCGCTATGTGTGTGGTTTGGGCTGGAGCTTGTTACGATAGCGCTGGCAAAGTTCCAGCGATCGATGCTTTACCTAGCGGTGATGCTGCGCAAATCGTCGACGGTGACAGTGCCCAAATTGATTCGCCGCGTGTAGTTCCCGACGCTGCCACCGCAGCGGTAATTTTGGGCGCAGCTTGCACCGGTCAAGGCCAAGGGTCATGCCCGGTTGGCTATGATTGTTTAAACCTAACCGGTGGCAGTGGCAGTTGGTGTTCGAAACAATGCACCATGGGTGCGGGCGATACCTGCGATGCTGGCTACACTGGACCCGGGGTCGCAGCATGCGTACTTAACGTCACTCCGGCCGCCGGTCCTCCAGCGATGGCCTATTGCGCCATCATTTGCCAAGACGAGCCAGCAGCACCAACGTTGTGCGCCCCTGCAACTCGTTGCACCAACGCATGCACAACGCCGCTAGCTTGTACTGGTGAGTTGACCACCAACACCGGCACGTTGGCAGGCCATGTCTGCAAGTAGCCACTCAGATTTACTCCGCGCGTGCCAACGCTACGCCGATCACAGCTGCTGCCCCAGCACGATGTAGCGCACGGGCAGCCGCCGCCATGGTCGCACCGGTGGTGACCACATCATCAACTAACACCACGCGTTTTCCAGCCACGCTGGCGCGCTGCGCCGGCGGCACGACAAACGCACCGATAAGATTGCTTTGCCGCTCACTCGCGACGAGCAAGGACTGCTCTTTGGTATGACGCGTGCGCCGCAGGCAGTGGCTGATCGGTGCGGAGATCGCAGCGCAGTTTACGGCATGGCGCACTAACAACGTATTCTGGTCGAATCCACGCTGCCAACGCCGTCGCC
>JAYWHS010000915.1:0-2472 GCA_043777635.1 Kofleriaceae bacterium
ATCATCATGGTCGGCATCTACAAGTTCTCTGGGGTCATCTCGGTGATTTCGGTCGCCATCAACATGCTGTTGATGATCACGGCCATCGTGTTGTTTGGCGCAACGCTGACCTTGCCTGGCATCGCAGCACTGGTGCTTACCGTCGGTATGGCCGTGGACGCCAACATTCTCATTTACGAGCGGATCCGCGATGAGCTGGGTGCCGGTAAATCAGTGCGAGGTGCAGTCGATATTGGCTTCACGCGTGCGTTCACTGCAATTCTCGACGGCCATTCGACGACGGCCGTCGCCGGCATCGTGCTGCTGCAATTCGGTTCCGGCCCGATCAAAGGCTTTGCCGTCATGCTGTTAGTCGGCATCGTGTCGACGTTGTTCACCAACGTCTGGGCGTCTCGCCTGTTTTTTGACTGGTATTTGGCTGGCAAAGCCGATGCTAAGACCATTTCCATCTAACCGGCCCGAGCATCGAGTTTACCTATGAGTAATGAAGTGAATTCCAAAAACCCGACGGCCCACAAGTTTCGCTACTTGTTGCCACCGGGTTCCAATTTTCAATTCGTCGCGCGATTCAAGATGTTCATGGCGATATCCTTTATCGCCATTGGCTTGTGCGTTGGCATGTTGTTTATCAACAAGGCGACTCGTGGTGCCTATTTGAACTGGACCATCGATTTTAAAGGTGGCACCGAAGTCATCTTTGCATTCAAGGATAAAACTTCCGATGCCTACAGCACCGTGAGCTCGGGCACTGTGCGCTCGGCGCTCAAGGATTCCGGCGAGGAAGGCTTTGATGTCTCGGAGATGTCCTGGACTCAAACTGCAGCAGATGGCAGCAACCAAGAGGTCAAAGGGATCATTGTTCGCACACCACGATATGCCGCCGTGGACGCGAAGCAGCAGGCGAAAGCAGCTGAAGCGTTCACTGCGAAGTTCGCTGACCGGCAGATTGTCAAAGCCAACTGGTCGGGCGAGCGTCTCTACGTGCGTTCGAAGGTGAAATTCACCAACGCCGAAGCTGTGGCGGTGTTTGCGGAATCGAGTCTGGAACTCAAACCGTGGAGCCAAGCCGAAGAACAAGCATTTGGCGCGCCAGACGAGGGTACCGGCGAATACACCCAGATTTTTTCGATGTGGGGCCTAGACCGTCAACTCGGTCAAGCAATTGAAAAGGTGTCACCAACGGCTCGTGCGGTTGCGGTGCAATCGTATGGTGTCGGCGCTAAAGCTGGTGACCAACTACGCAACGACGCCGTAAAGTCGATGGTCTACGCACTGTTGCTTATTATGCTGTATCTGGTGTTCCGCTTCGACGTTCGCTACGCACCGGGCGCTGCGTTCGCGACCGTGCACGACGCAATCATGGTCGTTGGCGTTTTCGCGCTGACCTGGACCGAGGTGTCCTTGACCACCGTGGCCGCGCTGTTGACGGTCATTGGTTACTCGGTCAACGATACCGTGATCATTTTCGACCGGATTCGTGAAAACCAGGTTCGATTGAAGGACAAGAGCATTGAACGCATCATCGATATTTCGATCAATGAAACCTTGGTCCGTTCGATCCTTACGTCGCTGACCGTGTTTGCAACGACGTTGCTGATGAACCTTTTCGGCGACGGCTTGGTGCGTAATTTTGCGTTCGCGATGAACATTGGTGTTGTGGTCGGCGCGTATTCGTCGATTTTCTTGGCTGCTCCAATATTCTATTGGATCTCCAAAAAATGGTACTCGGGCCCGGTCAAGCAACGCGCCGGTGCACTGCGTGGCGCTGCTGTTTCCGCTGAGCCGTAGGCTACCTAGTACATCGCATCGAAGTTCGATTAGGGTTTGGCGTTCTAGCTCTCAATCATTCGCTTGGTTCGCTCCACCTCCGGCCCCTTCGGGTGAGGTCGTGGAAACTTCCGTCGGCGCTCAAGGCCTAACAACTTGAGTACGCTTGGACCTGTCGGCCTAGGGTGCCGCTAGTCACGTACCAGCGCTTTGACTAAATCCGCAGCAATCTCGGACTCGGTCCGGTCCTCCTCCGACCGTCCTATGGCCATGCTTTAGGTGGGCAAAGCGTCCTACACAACACGTTCATGGTGTAAATCTGACGAACGCTTGCGGCCCAGCGCACATTGAGCGCATGATCCCAATTACAACATCGCGCGCCGAGTGCGTTTCAGGCGATATTGACAGGCACAAACGTTTCGATCGCTGACGTTTACCTGACCGACACTGCACATATTTGCGCAGTTCGCGGTGGCTTGGTTCGCCGGGTTCGCCAGCGTGCGCGCGGGTTTGTCGGTTACCCGGCTGCGTTAGTGTCGCGCCGAGTACTCGCGAATACCGAGGCCAATACGCCTGCGCCGATGATGCCGGCGATAAGAGCCAACGAAACTATGTTGGAGACATGGTAGTGGTTGCTAGCGCACATCTTTGCACCAATCAAAATTAGCAATATAGCGAGGGCGATCTTGAGGTACTCAAACTTGG
>JAYWHS010000916.1:0-2470 GCA_043777635.1 Kofleriaceae bacterium
CCAAAAAGTATGCAGCGATTGAAGCGATGATCGCTGCGAACAATGAGGCTAGCCTTGATATCGCGACTGCCATCATTCTCAAACAACCAGCGCTGGCACGCGCATTGCTCAGTCGTGGCGGTGCCTCACCGCAGGTATCAGCCGATCGCGCATTGCCACCATCGAAGGTATCAGCCGACCGCGCACCGGACGAGGCCACCGCTACGCGCTTTGCGCAGCCACCGCCAGCAGCGTAGGGGACCGTGAACCGGAACACGCCGATGGCAACCAATCTAATTGGTCAACCGTGGCAACGCAGGTACGGTACGACAGCGATCGTCGCAGCGCTGTTACTTGCTGGCTGCATGGCGCAACGACCGGCGCGGCAGGCGCCGCAACCGACTCAAGGTGCGCACCAACTGCCCACGCCGAACTCGCCGTTCTTGGCGTCGAAGGATTCAACTCACATGGATTGGCAACAGTTGCTGGTTACGCGCTTGGTCAACCGGATTGAACACCACGCCCTGCTTAGCGATCTGGAGCCATATCGCCAGCAGCTCGAACTCGCGGCGATTGAAAATCCGGTTGACCGATTTGCGCTGGAGTCGGCGATGTATCGTTTGTGGCAGACGTGGCATCAAGGCTTCGACCGTCATGCCGCCGTACTCGACGACGCGGTACGCACGCATTTGACCGAAACGGACATCGCTGCGCTCGGGGAAAAACTCGTAGCTGCTGTACCCGTGGCCCTTTTTGGCCGGCAATCACCGGCACGTTATGCGTGGGTAATTCTCACTGGAGTGCTGCGCTACCAAATCCAAGGCGAGACACCGGCCGCGCCAACGAGGTAGCGGCATTGAAGGAACGTAATGTTACCGACGCTGCGGTACCGCACCCGCCACTTCGCGGACCACGGCGTCGAGCACTTCGGTGCCCCAGGCCAGCCCAGCAACGGGGATGCGCTCGTTGTGGCCGTGGAACATATCGGCAAATTTGATGCCTGAGGCTTTTTCGATCTTCACCGGTGAAAACCCGTACCACTTGGCGCCGGTTTGGCTGAAGTATTTGGCATCGGTGAAACCCGGAATCATGTATGGCACCACCACGGCCTCGGGTTCGCGCGCCAGGATGCTGCGCTGCATGATGTCAAACACCGGCGAGGCCACCGGTTCAGTCATCACCGGTGGTGCCGACTTGATGATCTCAAGTTCGACATCGGGGCCAAGTACTGCGCGCAGCTCAGCGATAAAGTCTTCGTCGCGCTGGCCAGGCAAGGTGCGGCCATCGATTTCAAATGACGCGCTGCCTGGAATGACATTGGTTTTACTGCCAGCGCGCACCACGGTTGCCGAGGCAGTATTGGAAAGCAACGCACCGAAGCTGCGTGCAACGCCAGACGTTGGCACCAGTCGCGTGATGCGCGACAGCAGCGCCGGCCGTGCCAGCAGCTTGATCAACGGCTGCACCAACGCTGGTTGTTGGCTGCGCAACGCATCGAGAAAGTCGGTGACATATTTGGTCGGATGCAGCGGCAGCGCGGCATTGCCCAATTTGCTCAACGCTTCAGCCATTTTGTAAATCACGTTGTCAGGCCGTGGCATCGAACCGTGGCCAGGTTCGCCACGCAGCGTGGCGCGGACCCAACAAAATCCTTTTTCGGCTACTTGAATTGGATAAAATGTGGTGTCGCCAAGATGCAGCGAGAAGCCGCCAGATTCGCCAATCGCATATTCGGCTTCGACCAACGAGCGATGTTGTTCGACCAGGAACCGTGAACCTAAGTCGCAACCCATTTCTTCGTCGGCGACACCCGCGAAAATGATGTCGCGGTCCAAGGTGCATTGTTGTTTGGCGAGGTCGCGCACGATGGCCGTACACATCGCCGCCATGTTTTTCATGTCAATTGCGCCGCGCCCCCATAGACAGCCTTCAGCTTCAATCCCCGAAAATGGCGGATATTTCCACTTGCTGGCGTCGGATTCCACCACATCAAGATGTGCGGTGAGCAACAGTGGCGGCAGTTTACCATTGCCGCGCAAGCGCGCCACGACGTTGGTGCGGCCCGGCCCAGAATCCAACAAGGTTGCGGCAACGCCAACTTCTTCAAACTGTGCAGCGAGATAGCGCGCGGCTTTTTGTTCATCGCCAGGAGGATTTGTCGTGTCCATCTGCAGCAAGGTTTGGCAGATCTGTTTCGATTCAATTGCAACAGCCATACCCGCGCACTCTCGCAGGCAGAACCGCGTTGGTCGAGTCAACCTGTGCCAATTTCGACGGACAAATTACGCCAACGCATGGCCAGCGTCGGTCTTGGTTGGTTTCGGTACGCTCGCATCGAATCACCCTCGGTCGTTCCTTGGCCCTTGGTCTCTGACCCCCGCGCACATTGCGCTCGCCCCAGCTTGACCCTCTGTGGATGATTCGAAGCCAACCTACCGGTCACCCGCGCAGCACTGACGGTTTACTAGCGCTGCAAAAAAACCGCGCGAGT
>JAYWHS010000917.1:0-2469 GCA_043777635.1 Kofleriaceae bacterium
GACTGCGGCTGGGGTGCGCGGCTACACCGTCATCGCGCCGCTGCTCAAGGGCCAGGCGGTGGGTTTTGGTGACGAAGTCGCGGCGTTTGTCGCAGCCTATGCGCCGCGAGCCCGGCAAGATTTTTTTGACGCGAGTTCCAACGAGCTGACCGATTGTGTGATGAGTGCCAAAGGACCACTGCCGTGAATATCGCCAAGACGCTGTTACCTGCTTTGATGGTGTTGACCTTCGCTAGCCGGGGGCAGGCCCAAGTCCCAGACGACGAAGGTCAGCATTCACCGGTTGATGCTGGCGCAACGTCGCCGGCAGCGGATGAGCCGGGTCCAGAAATGGAGCGAACGAGCGAACGCTCGGAGCGGGGCCCGTCACCGGTTGATACGGAGTCAACAAATACGCTAGGGACAGTGATCGACACAGCCTCACGCGTCCCCGTCCCGCCAGCCAGCAGTGTTGAGCAGGGATTGCGTCGGCGCGGTTTTGCGGCGCTGGCAGAGTTTGAAATGTTTGCGCATGGCCTTGAATTGCGTGCAGGTAAGGCGCGGCGCAGCGAAGCGGCGCTAAGTCGCGCGGAGGTCGGCTTGCAAGTGGGCTTTGCATCCAATGCAGGTCGCGACGGCCGCCCTGCAACCGCACACGCGTTTGGCGAACTGCGCCTCGAAGCGATTCGTTCGACTACGCCGCAAAGTGGATTTGGCGTGGACGGTGATTCTTTGGTGTTGCGGGTCAAGCGCGCACGGGTTTTCGGCCAATGGCATATTGCACGCGCAACGTTGCACGCGGAAGTTGGCTTGGTTGCCGATCCGTGGTTGCAAGGATTAGATGCGGACCCGGGGCTACGCCCGTTGCTGCCGTCGGTAAGTGAGAGTGATCTGTACCAATGGAGCAGCGATCTTGGTGCAGTCGTGAGTGGCCAACTTGGCCCGGTGCGCGCAACGCTTGCGGTCGTTAATGGTGAAGGTCGTAACTTCGCAGAGCGTAATACCGGCAAAAACACCACCGGGATGATCGATGCAACCTTGCCGCTTGGCAAGATCGCGCAACAACCGGCGCGGTTGTGGTTAGCGGCAATGGGCCGCGATGGCTCGTATGGTCCCGGGGCAGCGCGGGATCATCGTTTCGGCGCTGCGTTGACGCTGGTCACCGATTTCGGCGCAGCAGGCGTCGAAGTGGTGCGTGGCCTCGGCACCGCTGGCCGCGGCGATGTCACCGCGTGGGCTAGTGCGGCGTGGCTGCACGTGCCGGTGCCAACGATTCCGCGCTTGTCATTCGCAGGTCGATTCGCGCGGACCAATTTTGCCATCGATAATGATCCATCCAGTGGGCGCAAACAATCGGTGCTTGGTGCGGTGTCGTTCGTGGTGGTGCCGGGCTCGACCACTGCCGGGCTGCGCAGCACGCTGACGCCAGCTAGTGCGTTGTGCGGTGCCCATGGGGTACGTGCCTGGCTCAGTGTTGACCGGCGCACGGTCAGGGGCATCGCGACTACCCTCGCTGGCACCTCGGCCCAAGATGCAACCGCAATTATGCTCACCATGTCGGCATGTGGTTTGGTAGAACTCAACTAGGAATTTGTATGTTTACTCCATCTCAACGCTATGTTTTGTTCATTGCGGCAGCGGGTTGCGGCATCGGCTGCACGCTTGGTTGTAGCAACGCCGCAAGCCCTGTGCCGGATGCCAGCCCGCTGCTCGATAGCGCAACCGTGGATGGTCGCAATCTCGATGCTGGCGCTGATGCCGCACCACGTGGTGGCTTGGTACTCAACGAAGTTGCCGCCAGCGGAACGCCAGAAGATTGGTTTGAACTCACCAATGTTGGCCCGACCTCGGTGGTGTTGAGCGACTACTGTTTCGTCGACGTCAAAGATGATTTTGTAAAGTGCAAACCCTTTGAAGCAACCGTGCTCGCGCCGGGCGCGCACCTAGCGTTCGATGTCACCACCGCAGGTGCCGGCTTTAAGTTGGGCTCCGACGAAGAATTGTGGATCTATCGCAACGCTGACAAGTTGTTGATCGACGGTATTGATTGGGCCGAAGGCCAATCGCCGGTCGCTGGCAGTTTTGCGCGGGTGCCGGATGCCACCGGCCCATTTACGATGGTTACCGCAGCGACTCGCGGCGCCACGAACTAGCCAGTACCAATGCCAGTCACGTAAGGGATTTTAGACAAAACCCACAGCAATCATAGGGTCTTACTCGGGACTCGGACGACGGTCCTCGGGCGACGATCCCGCTCCCAAGCGTTCGCTGGATTCGCTCCATCATGGGCACGGAGCCTTACCGACGACGAACAAGCGCCGTGGTCATCGCCGCAACGCGACCAGCCAAGGCCCGTGCCGCGCGATCATCAATGCCATCGAAGCCGCAACATCGTGCGATGTCGAGTACTGCTTCAACTTCGAAAGCGGAACCATGCGCGATGTCGAAGAACCGACGGCGCGACGGTGAATTGTCTCGCTCCCAGCGTGC
>JAYWHS010000918.1:0-2468 GCA_043777635.1 Kofleriaceae bacterium
TGATCCAACCTGGGACAAAGACCGCGTTGAATCGTACTTGCGCGGACAAAACACCTACGAAGTGCAGTTGGTGGCCGCACATGAAGCGTACCCGGGCCACCACACCCAGTTTAGTTACGCACGCAAAGATCTTAATGCGTTGCGTGCCGTGTTGTGGAATGCCGCCATGGTCGAAGGTTGGGCGGTTTACGCCGAGGGCCAAATGGTGCAGCTCGGTTGGGGCGATAAACTTAATGATCGTTTTCGCTTTTATGATCTGCGCGGCCAGATGATCGTCGCGACCAATGTGCTGCTCGATATCAAGCTGCAATCGGGGCAGATGACCGATGCGCAAGCCGTGCAATTCATGGTTGACGAAGGTTTCCAAGAGCGCGCCATGGCCGAAAAGAAATTGCTGCGCGCCAAACTAGACTCAACTCAGCTCGCGCAATACTTCATGGGCCTGTCGGAGATCGATGACCTCGAGCGTGACTATCGTAAACAAGTTGGTACCAAGTTTTCGCAGCGCACCTTCAACGAAGCGTTGATCGGCCATGGCTCGGTCGCGGTGAGATTTCTGCGACGTTATTTGCTTGATGCAAAGTAGCCGGCGCGCAACCTACAGCATCAGGCCAATTTGCCGATTGAACTCTTGGTTGTCCCAAAACAGGTATTCTTCGTCGATGACGCCGTCTTTCCAATGCGCCACGGTGACCATTTGGATGTTGTAGGCTTTGCCAGTTGCGGGAATGACATTGGGTTGGCCAAACCGCATGGCCCGGGTGAAGGTGCCGGTCATCGTACTGGTCACCGACGTCCATTCACCGTCGGCAAGCTTCATGGTGTGGGTTGCGATGCGGGTGTCAGGCGCCCAGATGAACATGGCCATCAGATCTTCCGTGTGTTGATGCAGGCCTTTGGTGATATGGCCATCGGGCCAATGCACAACAACATCGTGAGCGTGGCTGCGATCAAGTTCGGCCCAGCGCTGATTAGAAAATACGTTGAAGTGTAGATCGTCAAAGGTCGCGAGATGCGCAGCGGTTGCTGTTGCAGTTGGTGCGCGAACTACCGGCGGTGTGGCGGTGCAGGCAGCAGCGAAAATACCAGCGAGCACAGCCCCGGTATTGAATAGAGACGAAGGTGAGAAATAGCGTGATGCTGTCATGTAGAGAATGAATGCACGACCTATGCCGGGCTGCGCCTTGCGCAAATTGCTACGCGGCAGATCAGCGCGCAACTGGGTAGTGTTGGGCGAGCAGCAGGCCGATATCGGCAACACACTCTTCAACCGCACCATGCATGTCGCCGGTTCGGCAACGGTGGCCGGCGCGTGCGGCGATGTCTTGCCAACGGTGAATACTGACTTTGTTGTAGATGCCGACGTCACCTAAGATCACCAACTGTTTGCGATGCCGCGCAACCAAGATCAGTACTGCATTGCGCTCTAACGTTGCACTCATGCCGAAGGCAATAAACGCCCGCTCAGCGAACGCGCGCACATCGCCCCAAAACATCGGCGCCAGCGAGACTTGAATCGAGCCGGTAGTGCCCTCCTCGGCGAGCGCCACTTTTTGCCGTAGGCGAGCTGGGTCACATGAGGTCACCATCCGCCACTAGCTCCGCCGCCACCCGAACGGCCACCGCCGCCAATACGGCCGCCACCACCACCACCACCAAAGCCGCGGGCAAATACGTTGGCGACCAGCAGCATGGCCATGCGCGGATGGGTGAGTGCCAGCGCAATAAATGCCAAGCCGCCGATGCTGCCAAAAATGATCCACCAGATGCTGAGTGGTGGCGCTGGCTTGACCGGAAGTTTTCGAGCAGGTGCCGCCGAGCCTGCGAGCCCCTGCGCATCATTTGTCGTCGCTGTGGCGTCCGGCGAAATAATGTTGATGAGCGCAGTGACGCCGGCGTCGACCGCCGCATCGGGTTGCACAGCGCGTAACAGCGGGCCCATCACATCGTTAATGATGCGCGTAGCTTGCGCGTCGGTGACTATGCCTTCGAGCCCATACCCGACTTCGATCCGAACTTTGCGATCGCTAGCGAAGACAAAAAGCACCAACCCATCGTCGAGACCTTTGCGGCCAACCTGCCACGCTGCAAAAGCGCGCACTGCAAATTCTTCGATGGTTGTCTTGGCCACCGTCGGTGCAATCCACACCAGCAGCTCGTGCCCAGAACTCACTTGGTATGCCTGCAACCGTTGGTCGAGCACATCGCGCATCGCTGGTGATAGAAAGCCTGCGGAGTCGGTAACCCAACGGGTGGGCGCGGCGGGTGCGTTGGCCGGCGCGCTACAAGCTGCAACCAAGAGCGCTAACCCCACCAGCCAGTGTGCCAGCGTACGACGTGAGGCCGTGTTAGCGGGTAAAATCGACACTAGGCACACTCTGCGCGCCAGGGGCCGCTGCGAAATAGGGTTTGCTGCGGAAGCGACTACCCATGACGTTGACGATAAGCACGGTTGGAAAGCTGCTGCG
>JAYWHS010000919.1:0-2465 GCA_043777635.1 Kofleriaceae bacterium
ACGACTACGCTGCGCGCCTTAGAGGCCGCCGCAACCGGCGTTCGTCAGGTTGCCGTCGGTGCGGCCACCACGGATATTTTTATTTATCCTAGTTCGGGCCATCACTTTCGCGTGGTCGATCACCTCATCACCAATTTTCATTTGCCTGAATCAACATTGTTGATGTTGGTCTGCGCATTCGCCGGCATCGCACCGGTAGCGGCTGCATATCGCCATGCTATCGCTGCGCGCTATCGGTTCTTTTCTTACGGCGATGCGATGTTGCTCAGCCGTGCCGAATCATCGAGCCCGAGCCCTGAAGGCCTCACATTTACAGCGAGTTTTTCCATATGATTCACGCGTTACCAACCCCGGGGTTTTCGTTCGAGTTGTTGGCGACCTGGGGCAATGCCCGCGCTGGGATACTGCACACACCTCACGGACAAATTCCTACGCCGGTATTTATGCCGGTCGGCACCTTGGGCACCGTGAAATCGATGAACGCGACCGAGTTGATGGCGGAGCCGCTCGACGCCCGGATCATTTTGGGCAACACCTATCATTTGTATCTGCGACCAGGGCTAGAAATCATGGCTGCCGCCGGCGGCTTGCATCGTTTTTCGAATTGGTCGAGGCCGATTCTTACTGATTCTGGCGGGTTTCAAGTTTTTTCGTTGGCCAAAATCAATAAAATCGACGACGACGGCGTGACGTTTCGCAGCCATATCGACGGCAGTAAACATCGGTTAACACCTGAAGTGTCGATGCATATTCAAGGTGTGCTGGGTTCGGACATCGCCATGTGCTTTGATCAGTGCCCACCCGGCGATGCCAACGATGACATCCAGGCGCTAGCGATGAAGCGCACCACCGCGTGGGCTGCGCGTTGTCGCGACGTCGCGCGGCCGGCCGGGCAGGCGCTGTTTGGCATCATCCAAGGTGGCACGTCGGTCGAGCGTCGCTTGGCTCACGCTGAAGCGATGGTGCCCCTCGACTTTGATGGCTACGCAATCGGCGGCTTGTCAGTCGGTGAGCCGATTCCGGATATGTATCGAGTGCTCGATGGCTTCGCTCATACGATGCCAGCGAATCGGCCGCGCTATCTCATGGGGGTCGGTACGCCAGCGGACTTGCAGCACGGCATCATGGCTGGTGTCGACATGTTTGATTGTGTGATGCCGACTCGCAACGCCCGCAACGGCTATCTATTTACGTCGCAAGGCAAAGTTGTGATTTCCAACGCCAAGCACAAACTCGACTTCGGGCCGGTCGATGCTGAATGTCCTTGTTATACGTGCGCGAATCATTCGCGGTCGTATCTTCGTCATTTGCACATCGCAAAAGAGATTCTGTATTCACGCCTCGCTACGTTGCACAATCTGACGTACTACGCGCGTTGGGTCCGTGGCTTGCGCGAACAGATTTTAGCGAACGGCACGCCGGCGTGATTAGCGGTGTGCGCCGGTAGCTTGAATTTGGCGATAATGTTGTGAGCGCGAGCCGGTCAGTGCATGTCATTGCATGGTCACAGCGCGCCGGCCCTTGGTTGGGTATCTTGCTGGTCATGAAACGTTCGAAAACTGCCGGCGTGGTTAGCGGGCTCGGGCTCGCAGTAATAATGAGTTGCGCGAGTTCGCCTCGCACATCGGCCACCTCAGAGGCAGGCCGTGCCGTCGCACCTGCGCCATCGATGCGCTGGGCCCTCGGTGGTGCCTGGCAAAAACTTACGACCGAAGCGTACAAAGGCAAACAAGACGATATCTATTTTGTCGACGACAACATCGGATTTTATGGCAACGGTAGTGGCAAATTGTATCGCACCGAAAACCATGGCGACACCTGGCAGCTGATCTGGGATCATCCGGGCACGTTCATCCGGGCGTTGGGCTTTCTCGATGTGCAACGCGGTTACCTCGGCAACATCGGCTTGGATTATTTCCCTGACGTTTCAGATCCGCAGATGCTGTACCGCACCGACGACGGTGGCCGCAGTTGGCAGCCGGTGGCCTTGCCGCAAAGCGATGGCGCCCGCGGCCTGTGTGCCATCGACATTCTCTCGGTCGACTATATCAATCATGGGGTCACCGCCCACCGGGAAGTAATTACGGTAGGCGGCCGAGTAGGGGGCCCTGGCGCTGCATTTCGCTCTGACGATAGCGGTCAAACCTGGGTGCGTTTGGCGTTGCCATCCGATGTCGCGATGATTCTCGATATCAAATTCCTCGACGTAAACACCGGCTTTATCTTTGCCTCCGATGACACCGACGTCGAAAAATCACATGGCCTGATCCTGCGCACTACCGATAGCGGCCGCAGTTGGCATCCAGTCTATCGCTCAACCCGACCGTTTGAATTGATGTGGAAAGCATCGTTCCCAAGCAAGCGTGTCGGCTACGCCAGCCTGCAATCGTATGACCCCAACCCCGCGATGGCGCAACGCTATGTGGTGAAAACCGAAGATGGCGGGGCTACCTGGCAAGAGCTGC
>JAYWHS010000920.1:0-2461 GCA_043777635.1 Kofleriaceae bacterium
CATCGTCGCGGATGCGGTTTGGCAGGGCCAGTTTTTGGCCGCTCGGTCGCCTGTCGCTCAGCTTTCCCTAGATTCGGAACGTCGCGGACGCTTCAAATCCAAATGTGCGACCTGGCAATGCAAGATCGTCGAATCCGACCGATGCACCAAGGTCGATGAAACGCTTTGGCGAAAACGAAAGGCCGGCGCGCAGCAGGTACAAAAGGTCTAAGCTTGAAAAGTCGCGTGCGGTCACACCGATACGACCGTACAACGCCAAATTGGGTTTTTGTTGATAAATCCCGTAACCAGCGAACCGCAAATTGCCGGTAGGCTTGGTGGTGTTGGTGCGGTACGCCTCGGCGAGGCCTTCATTGGCATACTCCGAATAGAAACTCGGCACGAATTTGGAGACGCGAATATCCAACAAATCGCCTAAGCCACCGACGGTGACTTTGGGGCCAAAGCGAAACCGGATGGGCGCGCCAATGCTGATGCTGGTTGCTACAGGGTCGAGGTAAATCGGCACGCCAATCGATGCGCCAATCCAGGAGTTGACCAAGTAGGTAACGTCAAAGCCGGCCGCTTTGCCAACATTGTAGCCGGATTGGTTGGTAACGGGATCCTTGTAGAACCCGCCACCGTTGTAGCGTACGCCAATTTGCCATTGCCGGGTGATGCCGTAGCGGGCGCGAAGTGTCGCATTAGAAACGAACGGTGACAGTGTGGCCCGCAGTTCGAGGGCTACTTCAGACATGCCTTGGGGCAGGGTGATCGGTCGTGCAACTTCTTCAATCGGATAACCGGCTGCAGGCGCTGCTTTGACCTCGACGATGGGCGTTTCGCTTGACACTGGTGCATCTGGTGATTCCGAGGTGCCTTCGATATCGTTGGGCGGATCTTCGGCCATTTGTGCATCTTGGCCGGTGCCGTCGGCTGGCGCGGCTGAACCCGGCGAAGCCGCAGGTGGTACAGGTGCAGCTGGAGGCACCGCTACCGGTTGCGCCGATGCGGTAGCAACGCTAGCTACGACGAGCGCAGCACTTAATGAACTAAAACTAAACACTTTATAAGCCCAACGCATGGACGCGAAGATACACCAAGCGCAGGTAAAATCTCGGTTCGGGGTGCCGGATCAGCAGACTCAGCAGTGGCCGATCCAACGGGTGGGCAGCGCTTCAACTGGTTTAGGTTTGACCACAACTACCGCAGCCGCGGCCACGGCAACAGCACCGAGAAACCAACGGCGTGTGGGTGGCCGCCAAGGCGTGGTAGTGGCCAGGCTGGCCTTTGGTTCGGCCGTTTCATTACCGGGCACACGTGACACGGTCTGCGCGTTGGAACTTCCGGGCTTGGTTTTCATGGTGCACATCCTGGTGCGTCAAAACCCAATACCATGTCTTCGAGCCCGAGGTTGGTGTCGCAAGGGTCGCCCACAAGTTCGGTTTCTGAGCGCATGTTGTTGCCCGATGGATCACCGTCATCGGTTACCCCTGGCGGTGGTGCGCCGGCTTGACTATCGTCGACGACGTGGGTGTCGGTGGCCGCTGCTTCGATCAGCTTCTCGTTGAACCATCGCAAAAACGTCACCGGATGGTAGTGATACACCGTGCCGTCGGGTGGCAGTTTGGCGTGTTTGGCAACCGCGTCATTCCACCACAACCCAGGATTGATCTGTTCAGCTACCAACGTCGCGATTTGTTCGTTGCTGTATTTTTTGAATTCTTTGGGCAAGCGCAGCGCGTCGACCCAACTTGGATTTTCAGTCCACTCAGAAACATGCAACGTGACACTGAAGTGGAAGGTTTTGTCACCACTGGCGAAGTAGGTTGCGAGTTCTTGGCGATCGAAATCGCCGTCCTTGTTGGTGTCGATCAAGGCCTGAACCGTTTCGACATCGCAAAACCGGCCGCCCGAGGTGCCATCGAGCAATGTCCACGGCGTGCTCGAAATTTCCGTGAAGATCGGAGTTTTGGCAAAAATCTCCATGTGGATTTGCGCTTTGGATACTTCTGGCGGCCCGGCCTTGCCCATGCGTCCGATGATCTTGCCGGCTTCGATCGGCTCATCAAGGAGCACCACTGCGCCTTTAACGCCAACTTTTTTCCAATCGACGCTGCTCATCCACGGTGGTTGTTCGGCAAGTGCTGCGGCGCTGCTGTCTTGTAAGTGCATGAACAACGAATAAAATTGTGCAGGTGATTTGCCCAACGTCATGTCGTGGCGGATCAATACAAAGTTGGCCGACCCAATGGAGGTAGGTGGGCCAAAACGCGCTGCCACCAAACGGCCCGGAAACGGCGCAAAGATCGCGGCGCCTTCGGTGCCCGCTAAGTGCACTCCGCCGTGCCATAGCCGTTGCTCACCCCACGGGCCGACCGGAAAAAATCCGCCATCGGCGCGGGCTTCGTTGGCCAAATATAATTGCTTAGCGCCGTCGTCGAGGGCGTCTTGGCGTTTGGGGATTTCCGGAATTTCATTG
>JAYWHS010000921.1:0-2460 GCA_043777635.1 Kofleriaceae bacterium
GTTGTGATCCTCACCGGGTTCCTGGGTGCCGGTAAAACCAGCTTGCTGCGGCAGGTGATCACCGAGGGCGCGCTGAGCAAGACCGCCATTCTCATCAACGAGTTTGGCGAAGTCGGTATCGATCACCATCTGATTCGCGAAGTACAAGGCAACACCGTGTTGCTCGGCGGTGGCTGTGCTTGTTGTGCGGTCCACGGTGATTTTGTCCGCGCCATGGTCGAGTTGTATAGCCAAGCCGCGCGCGGTGAAGGGCCTCGCTATGACCGCGTCATTTTAGAAACCTCGGGAGTTTCCGACCCCACCACCCTGGTAGCCGCGTTGTCGCAACATCGCGTGCTGGCCGCCGCGTTCGAACTGCAAGCCGTGATTACCGTGGTCGACGCCGTGCTTGGCGCAACCACCATCCGCATGCATCCAGAGGCCGCCAAGCAAGTGGCCTTGGCCGACCGAATCATCATCAGCAAATGTGACGCTGCAACCGCAGCGCAACGGACCCAAGCGATTGCGGTTGCGCGACAGTGTAATCCGCTTGCACCGATTGTCGAACCCAGCCCCGACGGTGCACGCGCACCGTTACTGATCGATCTGCCGACCATGGTGCTCGCCGCCGCCAGCACCGACGCAACCGCGGCGGTAGTCGAAGCTTGCGACGCCCACTGCACCAATACCGAACACGATCACCACCACGATCGCGCCAGCTCCGCGCACTTCATTACCACGACATCCGTGCATTTTTCAGGACCCGTTCGGCCGGGGCCACTTTCGATGTGGCTGTCGATCATGACGCAAATGCACGGTGAAAAACTCCTGCGCATCAAAGGCATTGTACGCCTTGATGTTGAGCCGCGCGACAGCACCGGGGCTGCACCGGCCTACCAGTTGCATTGTGTCCAGCACCTCGTGTACCCAGCGCTTGCCCTCCAGGCGTGGCCCGACCAAGATCCACGCAACCGACTGGTGTTCATTGCCCGTGGCATGAGCCAACAGACGCTCGATGGCCTGGCTCGCAATCTGGTTGAAACCCTCGGCAATCCGCAGAGTTGATCACCTGACAAATTGGCAAGCCTCAACGAGCGGGGTTGCAACGCGGCGTCAAATTGTCACGGCTCAACTGCGACGTAGCCTTGCCACACGTTCTGATTGCAGTGCCAGCGTTGTCACGCTTGGCACTGTGCTTGCTGTAGCATCGCCAGATGCGGAATCGCTTTGTTGGGTTAGTGTTGAAGTGGGGCAGCAGGCTGCTGACTGTCGGACTCATCGGCGTGGCTGGCCGTGCCCGAATCAGCCATGCCGCCGCTGACAAAACCACCGCGCTCGGCGTCACGTTGCAATGCGAAGCCTGGGGCCGTACCAAAGCCTGCCCCGAATTTCTCTTAGGTTTTATCGACGACAATCCGTATTTACGCCAAGCGCCACGCAGTGACGCTGCCATCCTGATGTTTGTAACCACCACGAGTGTAGGCAACGACGACCACTTGCATTTTCGGGTAACCGGCACCGTCGCTGGCGCAGCCAATACCGTCGAGTTCGATACCAAACTCGATACCCGCGCGACCGATGACGAAGTGCGGACCCAACTGCAACCTGCGTTCGCTCGTAGTGTCGCCTTGTTTGTTGCAGCGGCCCATCCGGCCGCCGTTGAATTTTCGTTTGTTGCACCAACCGCCGCTGATGCTACGGCCAAACCGGCGGCGGCACTGTCACCTTGGGATTTCCGCTTTAGCGTTGACGCGTACGGCAATCGATCGAATCGCTATGCAACAACCTCGACGTATGAAAATATTTCACTCGCGCGAACTACACCGACCTCAATCAATCGCATCAATATTTCAGGCGTGTATCGCGTCAACAAATTGCCACCACTGGTGGTCGGTGATGAAGTGATTTCGCTCAACACCCGGGCCTGGAGCAGCGGCATTGGCGGCATGACCGAGCATGAACTCACGCCACATTGGGCCTATGCCATCCGAGGCTCAGCCAATATTGCAGATCGACGGGCGCAGACCCGCCGCAATGCGAGCGCCGAAGCTGCGATCGAATGGGATCGTTATCATTCTAACGATCCACGCGGTAACCAATTTGCGATCGCGTACGGCGTGGGGTTCGCATACGAGCGCTACAATTTCATCAACGTGTTAGGTGAACGTGTCGCCATCTACCCGCGCCATTCCATCGGTGCGTCGGGTAATTTTCGCCGCGATCGAGTGCAGTACGCGCTGAGCGCCAACGCCGAAGCCGAACTCCTGCACCCATCACAACGCTACTCACTGACCTTGGAGCCCTCGATCAGTTGGCAACTCGGCAGTCACGTTGATCTCAACGTTAGTGTCTCGGTGGTCAAGCGCGCCGTGCCTGGCCCGGCCGACGTCGACGAGACTGATGCCGATCAACTTGCACGCGCAGCCTATGCAGAGCCCCTGGCACTCAGTGGTTCATTTGGCATCACCGTGCATTGGGATC
>JAYWHS010000922.1:0-2455 GCA_043777635.1 Kofleriaceae bacterium
TACGCATAGGCTACAAGTTGTGTTCCGGCGGCGGAGCAATTTCGCGAGCAACGGCGCAACAATCGCGGCGGGCACTACTCGATAGGTATACTGGGCCGATGGGGGATCCTCGCTACCGCTCACATCTCACATCCTAGCTGCATCCAGCACTCATCGGCCGCTGTCCCCACAAGTTGCGTCTTCATTGTGCTTTTCTGTGTGCACAACGAAACGGCCTTTGGCCCACAATCCCACCGCCGCAGCCGGATGTCCGTCAATTATCGGTAGGGCTAACGTTACTCAACGTAAACTCCGCAAGCCGGCGATCAAGCCAAGCAAAAAAATACGTGGTGGTCGCGTCGGCCTCGGGGATGTCGTAATCACCGACGCCAAGTTGGCCGGCATATTCCGTGACAGCGCCGAGATAACTGTCGTAGGCCGCCTCGGCAAACGCATTGCCTGCATCGTTGAGGTCTTCGACCCATAGCTTGGTGTCGCATTGTAAAATAATATGTTCGGTGGCACCGCAGCGCAGCACCGCCGGATGATGATCTTCGCTGGCCAAGCCGCGTTCGCTGGCCCACCACAAAAACAAGCCAATATGACGACACGACCGCTCCCACGTTTGAGCATCTTCAAAGTGATAGTCACCACGGTCGATCGTCATGACGCGTGGGTAGCGTAAATTATGCGCCGACGCAACGCCGACACTGGCAGTGTATGGTGAACATTGCACCGCAGTTACCGCGAGTCGAGTACCCAAGTTTACTCGCTGCGCGGCGCAGCTGTAGCAAGACATCTAGCCGTCTACGCTTGCTCCACCGCTTGCCGAGTCACGTTGTGGCGAAACGTAAAAAGTTTTTCGAGTTGCCGACGCGCAATAGCGCTACCGAAAACCCGCCCGACGAAACCGAACGGCAATGCATACTCGATTTGATCAGTCAGGCGGCTCGCATTGGTGCCCTCTGGGGTGATGATGTGATGATGAATCCACGTCGCAAATGGACCGCGATTCATGCGATCGGCAAACATCCGCCCAGCATCGTACTCAATATGTTCAGCCTCAATGGTTTGCCAGAACGGTAGCGGCGGCATTTTGACCCGCAACTTCACCACAGTGCCAACCTTGAGTGACACAGGTGGTTGGATGATTTCGGTGCGTTGCCACGGCGGTGTCAACATCGAAAACGCATCGGGGCGTTCATGAAAGGCCCACAGCGTCGACGCTGGTACCGCAAACACACTGGTCTTAACAAACTGCATAATGCAGTAGTACTCGATCGCGGCGCAACTGCAAGCAACCGCGCGCGTTGCGTTACGGCCGAGGCCAGCCGTTACAATCCGTTGCTGCCAGCGATGTCGGAAAGTTCCTGCGCGTGGGTCCGCAACGCGTCCCAGCCAGGTGCAAATACCGCGGGGGTTGCGACCGTGTAGTTGCGCAATTTCTTGTTGCGCCAAAAGTTAAACAACCGGTAACAGTCGCTGTGGTGTGGTTCGCTCAGGTCACCGATTGGCACGTATGCAGCAATTTTATTGCCACTGCTATCGGTGGTGGTGAAGTTGGCATCCAATAGTGTTTTGCAGCTGGCGTACTCCGCCTCATATTGCGGCCGATATTCTTCCGGAACCGATGCTGCGATTTGCTTCATGAAACTCAACCAGCCCTGTACAACTTGATCTGGGCTAATACCGATGCGCGCAGCAAATTCCATTGCCAGATCGTCGGCTTCTTGTTCCATCGTATACAGCCCGATGCGATTTTGTTTAACCTTGGCGAGTAACGCAGCTTCTTTAGCGTCGAGCTTTTTGGCGTTGGTGTTGAGCGCGGTCAACACATCAGCGAGGGTGGCGCGAAAGGGCAACGTAACTTTGCCGAGTTTAGCTTCCATCACCGACATCAAGACCCGACCGTAGGAGATTGCGGTGGCGCTTGGATCGCCGTACAGGTTCAGACGCGGTGCACATGCAGCGAGCGCCGATTCAAATCGCAGGTAGTCGTTGATTTGCTCAGTCGGCAAGCCAGCGTCGTCGCGCAACACATCGCGCCATGGCCCGAGTGCATCGCGCGCCGCAGCACAAACAAAACCTGGCTCGACGCGTTCGGTTAACAGATCAGGAATCGTCGCCAACAAAAAGGTCCGCATGCGCGCGCTGTAGCGACCAGGAATCGCAGCTTGAATCGTCGCTGGGCCTTGCACGATGGCAGCATATTGTTGGGCCAGTTCAGCCGCGTTGGCGGCCGGCACCGGTCGTTTTTTACGGTCGACTTCATTGTCAAACCAGAAATCATATTTGGCCACGCGGGCTTCGCTGACGTGGGCGCGGTAATAGTGAGCAAGTTCATGCGCCATCACCACGGCCATGGTCAATTCGTCGGCGGTGGCCAACAACTTACTCGTTACGTGGATATACGGCGACGTTGCAAAAATCGCCAACTCACCGGGCGCGTTGCTGTCGATCTGACATGCTGCGCCTG
>JAYWHS010000923.1:0-8279 GCA_043777635.1 Kofleriaceae bacterium
CTAATGCCAGTGCTGATAATCGTGCGGTGCTCGATGGCATCGCGGAAATCGCAGTGGTTTCGCGTGGCGTCGTAAGGGTGTTTAACTCGCTGGGCCGGCTGTTGTTCACGGTAAATGTTCAAGGCACACCACCGGGCAACGGTGGGCCTCCAACGATTGCCGATTTTGATGGCGATGGCCGGGTTGAAGTGGCATCGGCAGGTGCCAGTGCCTACACGGTGTTTGATATGGACTGCGCCGGCGTGCTCGATCCTGCAACGTGCCCAAGCATGCGCAGTGATGGCGTGTTGTGGAGTGTGGTGTCGCAAGATCTTTCGTCGAATGTCACCGGCTCGTCGGTATTTGACTTCGATGGTGATGGTCGCGCTGAAGCGGTGTACGGCGACGAATGTTTCACCCGAGTCTACGATGGCGTCACCGGCAAGGTGGTCTACTCGCGCTTTCGTCGATCTTGCACCTGGTACGAAAATCCGGTAATCGCCGACGTCGATGCGGATTTTAACGCTGAAATCATTTCAACGTCGAATACCAACTGTCCTGATATTACGTGTCCAGCTGTTGATCCGATCTTTGATGGCATCCAATGTAGCGACGATGCCGACTGCCCAGGTGCGACGGCCTGCGTGCGAGATGTCGCAAGTGACGACCTAGGGCGTTGCCGATGCGCTGCGGATGTCGACTGTGGTGGCGACGGTTTTGTCTGTGCCGACCCAGCGGCCGGCCCTAATGCCAACGGCAAAGTGTGCCGCGCTGCCAACCCCGGTATTAATTCGGCGTTTGGCTTACGGGTACTCGCCGACAATCTTGACCGTTGGGTTGGCACCCGGCCGATTTGGAACCAACACGCGTACAGCGTTACCAATGTTGATGATCGCGGCAAGGTGCCGAAGACCAGCCAATGGTTGCGCAACTGGACCCAGCCTGGGCTCAATAACTTCCGGCAGAATTCACCCGGCACCGGGTCACCGGCAGGGGCGATCCCTGACGTCACCATCAAACGTACTAAAATCACATGTGAAGGCGGCATGAAGGCGACGGTAGTGGCCGAAGTCTGCAACCGTGGCACCGAACCAGTCGCTGCCGGCATGCCGTATGCGGTGTATGCAGACGGCGAAAGCGCTCCGCGTTGCACCGGTGCAACCGATGCGCGGGTGTTCCCAGGTCAATGCATCCCCGTGAGTTGTCAATGGTCCGGCAGCAATGGCCCTGGTCGCGCCGTGATCGATGATCGTGGCACTGGCGCAGGCATCAACTCCGAATGTCGCGAAGACAATAACGCAGCGACGTTTACCGTTACTTGTCAGTAGTCACCGACGAGTCAGTGCTCAAAGCTCGCCGTGCTTGATGTTTCGACCTCGGGCCACGGGTCTCGGGCCACGGGTCTCGGGTCTCGGGCCTCGGGTCTCGGGCCTCGGGTCTCGGGTCTCGGGCCACCCGGATTTGTGAGAATCGCCGGCGCATGGTGGGGGCGGCGAAACCGAGTACCGCGCGCCGAGTGCCGAGTATTTTTGAGGAGCCACCCGGATTTGTGAAAATCGCCGGCGCATAGTGGGGGCGGCGAAACCGTGTACCGAGTGCCGAGTATTTTTGAGGAGCCACCCGGATTTGAACCGGGGATGGAGGTTTTGCAGACCTCTGCCTTACCACTTGGCGATGGCTCCGTTATTGCCTTAGTACCAAACCACGGGGCCATCGCGCAATCATGGCTGCGGCAAAATCGTTGCAACAAACCATGGTTGCACGGGCGCGAGGACTACAACCGCAGCGCGCGCCGGAGCCTTGGCCAAAGTTGCCGCAGTTTCAGCGTCACAAACTGTGAGCACTACGGTCGCGCCATGCAAGCAGGCTTCGGTAATCGAGCTTGGGCTTGCAGAGGCTACAATGTCGAAGGTACCTATTCGCTCAGCGAGTTGTTGCAGTGTGACCGCCAAATCAGCCCCTAGCGGACTCCAATAAATCCCTGGCCCCAGCACGCGCGGGCCGTTGCCACGGCGTAGCAGTGAGCAAGGTACGCAATCATCAAAAAAACGACTGCCAGCCAAGGTCAAACTCAATCCGGCGCTACTGTGGTCGAGCAGACCGTGGCCTGCTGCGTCGCCATGGCCGAGAACTTCGTGCCATGCGGCATCGTGGTCGCCCACGCAACGCGCCGCCTCGCGCAACGGCAAAGGTGCAGCGCCATGCAGATATCGGGCGTACAGCACAACGATCAATGAGGTTGCGATGTCGCTACATGCCGACGCTGAGCACCACTGCAATAACGTGGAATCCGCAGGCACTGCAGCACGCTGCGCGGCAAGATTGCCTGGCTCCAGGTCGACCGCAGCAAGTTGACTGCGCCAGCTTGTGGTTGCGGATCGTGGCGGCGGCCGCATGGTACGCACCAGCGCCACATTGCCTTGCGCACTCTGCGCCGGACTCGAACTCGTCAGTGCCTCGACGGTATGTGCAGGGGTAACCGCTGCGTTACTATTGGCCAGGCCGGCGCGCCAAGGGCCTGGGTCGTCGACGCCCATGCCAAGCAACATCGTATCGTTGCCGTTGGGTTGCAAGGCCCACACCGACGCCGGCGGTGTGCCGAGTGCAACCATGGTGTGAGAAAAGCACTGCAACCTGACCAGCCCGCGCTCGGTGGCAATGACCACATAAGGTGAATGCAGATCGGAATAAACGCTCAGCGGCTCGGCCCCGATCAAATGCGGAAATACTCGGCCGTCCGATAACCGGACAACAGTTAAGGAGTCGTTACCCGGTCGCGTAATCCACAGATGGCCTTGCGCTGAGCCCACGTTGCGAGGCGCAGCCGGCAAATTGACGTTGACTCGCATCATGGGCCGACCGGTAAGCGCGTCGAAAGCTTCGAGCTTTTTCCCGGAACCAACCAAGATTTGTTGTTTGTCGAGGGCCAGCACAAATTCGGCGGGTGCGCCAATGTCGAATTCAATGACAGCAAGGGCGCGCGCCGCAACCCGCACGATGGCGATTTTTAGCCCCGACTCAGCGAGCAGCGCGATCCGTTGGCCCGTTACACATTTGGGCAACCATCGCCCTGGCAATTGTAACTGTGCCGATGGCGTCAAGCTGGGAATCGTCAACGCTGTCACGGTCGTGGTTTCAGCATCGTGTTGGATCGCCAAAACATGGCCGTTGCAGAACAAGATGGGTAGCTCAGCAGCGACATGTTGCAGTTCAAGCTCGCCGACCACGGTATTGGTGGTATCGAATAAACTAAAAATCTGATCGCGCTGAACCACCGCCCATTCGGGATCGCCGCAATGCAAACGTACCGCCGTCATCCAGCTGCACTCGCTAGCCGCGCCCGATTGAGCTTGATCAACTCTTGACTCGACGGTACCCGGGCCCGCGGGCCGGTTGGCACAATGTTATGGGCAGCGAAGGCAGCTTTGTACGCTGCAAAACTACCACCGGCATGATGCGCATCCATCAGTGCTAAGCCGGCTGCGCTTTCACTTTGCGCCAACATGTATTCAACCCAAGCCCAGCGCGCTGAGGTTGGACGCACTTCAACTTTGTTGGCAACGCCCATTTTACGCAGCCCGGCTCGCAGGCGATCGAGACGGTCTTCGACTACGCCGATGCCCGCAAATGCCGTGCCGTCGAGCGGGGTGTTGCGTTTGGCCACAAACGGCGCAATGCCGTAGGCAACCTGAGGCGCAGCTTGCGCAAGTTCGACCGAAAACCGGACTAATTCATCGATGTCGTCGTCGGTTTCTTCGGGCACTCCGACCATCATGTAAACCTTGAGGGTCTTGAGGCGATGGGTTTTAGCCAAGGTCGCGCTATGCAGCAGATGTTTTTCTTGGGTCGAGCGCTCAACGACGCGGCGCATGCGTTCGGATGTGCCGTCGGCGGCCACGGTCAAGGTGCGATATCCGCCACGGGCTAACCAGCTCACCAGTTCGTCATTGAGTTTGTCGGCACGTAAGCTGGAAATGCCGACGCCGCGCCCCGGTTCAACTACGCGACGCACGATCTCGGTGATATTGGGATGGTCGGTCACGGCCGCGCCAACCAGGCCAACTTTTTTGGCGAACTCTGGAATACCGCTAATAATGTCGTCGGGTGCAACGATGCGCATGCCACCGTTGGTGGATCGCCGCATCACACAATACGTGCAGCCGCGCGAGCAACCCCGAGCCGCTTCGGTCAAAAACATATTTGACAGCTCGGTGTGCGGCGTCATGATAACCGATCGCGCTGGTAACTTGCAGTTGGCTACAGCGGCGACCGGCGGGATGGTTTCGCCATCGCGATGAGGCAGGTAGTAGCCGGGGCGTCCAGCTAACGCATCCCAAACTTTGTGCCGCGCAAAGTCAGCGGTACGCGCAATATCGATGAGTTCGACGATGAGTTCTTCACCTTCGCCCATCACGATGACATCAAAAAACGGTGCCATGGGCGCGGGATTGGAAAAGGTCAGCGGTCCGCCAGCGATGACCAGCGGATGATGATGATTGCGTTGACTAGCTAACGGCGGAATCCCGGCGCGCTCCAGGGTCTCGACGACGCCAGCGATCTCAAGTTCGTAAGCCACTGAGTAGGCCAGTATCGGATAATCACTGACCGGACGACCCGACTCAAGGGTAACCAACGGTTGACCAGGTGCCAGTGGCAACGCCGCAGCGTCTGGCAACATCGCGCGATCGGCGGCCACGCCTGGCAAATTGTTAATGGTGCGATAAATCTGTTGGTAGCCCAGCGACGACATTGCAGCGCGGTACGGACTTGGATAGACCAAGGCTACGCGCACCGGCGCATCCTTAAACAGCGTGCCCCGTTCGTCTGCTAACAATTGCTGCGCGGTCAAGCCAGCGGTACGTGAAGGGCGTGTCATTGTTTGCAGCCAAATTCAAAACGTCGTTGCATTTTCCACTCCGGGTCGCGCACAAACAGACTCACGCAATCACCAGCCGCTAACGCGCATGCCTCGGTTGTAAGTTTTACGTCCGCGATGCCATCGCCGTCGCGATCAAGTGCCAGCAGCGCGAGTTGGTCCGAGGCAGCGCTGGTGGGGATTGCTTTGGCACCACGGTGAAACTCGCCACCGAAAACCAGCCATGCTTCGTTGCTACCACGACTGCTCGGTTGCCCGGCGGCTCGCAAGTTAACACGGTTGCTGGGTTGTACCGCCCACAACATGCCGGACGGGCATTCGCTTGGCGCCGGGGCCACTTCACCAACGGTGAAACGACCTATAATGCCGTTCATCGTGATGATGATCGCGACGGCCCCGACCCGTGGCGCATCACCGATACAGGTCGCAGCGGCGCCGTCGTCACCTCGATCGTGCGCGCACAACGCAGTGATGGTGCGGCTCCGGCTGCGCTCGACATGCGCGGTAACTGCATGTGAGCTGCGCTGAAGTTTAGCCGGTGGGCTTGCGGCCGCATCGCCACCACCAAGCGCGACGGCCACGCTGACGATGAGGATAGATCGCATAGCCATGATGTTCGCAGCATAGCAGCCGGATGGCAGCGTGTGCTACCAGTGAGCATGCCACAACGTTATCGTGTAACGCTGGCCGCGCCAGCGAACCATCTGGTCGAGGTTACCTACCAATTCACGCCATCACAGCGTGGTGCCGAAAGCCTGGTGACGATGCCGGCCTGGTGTCCCGGTTCGTATTTGGTCCGTGATTACGCCCGGCTGCTGCGCAATCTACGCGCTCGTGATCAGCACGGTGCTGCACTTGCCGTTCGCAAAATTGATAAATCTACCTGGGCCATCATGACTCCGCCCGACGGTGACATCACCGTGGATTATGCGGTCTACGGTCATGAACTGACGGTGCGAACCAACCACATCGACGCAAGTCATGCGTTTTTGCACGGGCCCGCAACGTTTGTGTATTGCCCAGAATTGCGCACCCAGGCCGCCGCGCTCGAAATTATTGGGCCGCCAGCGTGGCATCTTTGTTCGGGCTTAGCCTACGGCCATGATGCGCTGGGCGAGCACGGGGCCACCGTCCAGGCGGCATCGATCGATGAACTATTTGATATGCCGCTGCACCTTGGTCATGCCCAGCGCTGGGTCCTACCAAGCAAGGCGTCCATTGAGTTGGTAATTTGGGGCGAGCGCATGCCTGGTGGAGTGTTTACCGAAACCCGCGTTGTGGCCGATTTAGCAGCCATCGTGGATGATCACATCGCGCGCGTCGGTGAAGTACCGTTTCAACATTATTCGTTCGTGGTGATGTTGACCGCCGATGGTTATGGCGGCTTAGAGCACCGCAATTCATCGATTAATATTTTCGCTCCGAACTTTGCAGCCAATCGCAAAAACTACGACGGCTTGCTCGAATTATTGTCGCACGAGTTTTTTCATGCTTGGAACGGCAAGCGCATTGCGCCTGCTCCGCTGCTCGATTTTGATTACAGCCGCGAAGCGTACACGCCATGTTTGTGGGTGATGGAAGGCGTGACGTCGCACTATGATCGCTGGGGCTTGGCGTCGGCGCAACGCATCAGCGATCGCAGCTACTTAGAAAAAGTGCTCGATGATTGGAGCCGCTTGGTAGCGGTACCGGGACGCAGCCAGCAAAGCCTTGAACAATCATCTTTCGACGCCTGGATCAAGCTGTACAAGCCCGATGAAACCAATCTCAACACGACGGTAAGCTATTACCTCAAAGGTGGGCTTGCGGTGTTTGCGCTCGATCTGGAAATTCGCCGACGCACCGAAGGTGCCCAAAGTTTCGATGATGTCCTGCGCGCGCTGTGGCAAGAATTTGGCAAGCTGGGGTTGCCCCACCCAGATAATGTGCAGCCGCTCTTCGAACGCGTCACTGGCTTGGATTTGAGTGAATGGTTCGACACCATCGTGCGCGGCACAGCCGACCCAGCGCTGGGCCGTGAGCTCGCTCATGTCGGCGTTGAACTTCGGGCTTCGGCTGATCCAGCCACAACGACCGATGGCGTGACGCCGGGGTGGCTGGGGGTCACGATGGCCGGTGCCAAAGTGACCGGAGTGTTTGATGCTTCGCCAGCGCAACGAGCGGGGTTGTCGCCGGGCGATGAGCTTATTGCGATCGATGGTTTCCGTTGCAGCAGCGACGTTGACGTACGGAATTTCTGTGCCGGCAAAGGGCCCGATTCGCCACTAGCGCTAGCGTTTTTTCGGCGCGGCAAACTGTTGCATTGCACCGCCACACTGGTCGCGGCACCTGCGACGCGATTTGAATTGCTCGCGGTCGGCGATGCTGACGTCGCAGCCGATCGCTACGCCCGCTGGCTGGGTAAGCCGCATGTCGCTGCGACAATTCTGGCCACGGTGGTGACGACATCTCGCAGTGCGTAGCGTTGCAATGTCTGCTAGATTCCGGCCATGAAAAACAATCATCGGTTGGCGACAGTGGTCGCGGGTGTGTTGCTTGCCGTCGTCGGCTGCGAAAAGAAAAAGTCCGCGAGTGGGTTAGCGCCAGCGACCAATTGGTCGGCTAACGCAGCGAACGGCAGTGCTGCGCCAACGGCTCCGCCTACCGCGATGAGCAATCCACATGGCGGCGCACCGGCCGGTGGCGACCCGCATGCGCCGATGAATGGTGGCCCTGCCGGTGGCGATCCTCACGCTGGCGTGAACATGGGTGGCAGCGATGTCACTGCCATGGGCTTGCCGTCGCCCGACCCAGATCGCCCGGTAAATCCGAATAACATTTTGGCTGGCACGATCGAAGCTGGTCCCGGCATGGCCGATAAACTGAAAAATGGCACGGCGATCTTTTTGGTGGCCAAAGCGGCCGGTCCCGATGGCGCACCGATGGGGCCACCGCTGGCCGTTGAAAAGCTGATCTGGAATGGCACCTCGTTGCCGTTTAAGCTCAGCGAAGCTAACGCGATGATCGCAGGCACCGTGCTTTCCGGCGACGTGGTGTTGGTTGCACGTTACGATCAAGATGGCGAAGCGCTCTCGAAAAAACCTGGCGACGTAACGGCTACACTCAAGGCTAAAGTACCGTCGACAACCCTCAAGCTTTCGCTTGATACGCTGTTGCCTTGAACCCGCGCGCGTAACACGTTGCTGCAAGGACCACCGTCTTGGTGGTTGATTGCCGGCGACTTGTCGGCGGAAACATACCGGAACCGCTGGGTCACAGATCCGCGCGAGTAACGCGTGGTGGGTTGAATGCCGGCGACGTGTCGGCGGCAGAAGGGACGGGAACGTACGGGAACGTCCCCAATGCCAGTCACGTAAGAAAACGTTAACAAAATCCGCAGCAATCCTGAGGTCTTACTCGGTACTCGGACGACGGTACTCGGGCG
>JAYWHS010000924.1:0-2449 GCA_043777635.1 Kofleriaceae bacterium
AGCACCCTACCCTACACCATGACCAGTGCCCGACTCACGTTTTTAGGTGCCGCACGTACGGTTACGGGTAGCTGCTACCATCTCGCACTTGGCGATGCCAGTTTGCTCGTCGACTGCGGCACCTTCCAAGGTGATCGCGATGCCGATGAACTCAATCATCAAGCGCCTCAGGTTGATGTGCGCAATGCCCTCGGTACGGTGTTTACCCATGGTCATCTCGACCACGTTGGCCGTTTGCCAGCGTGGGTTAAACATGGTTTTCGCGGCAATGTGTGGGGCCACGCGGCCACACTTGATATTGCCAAAGTTATCCTCGAAGACTCGGCTAAAATTGCCAATCACGCACCCGGCCAACCGCTGTACGGCGATCAAGAAGTTGCGCAAATCGTCGACAGCATGCGGCCATTTGAGCGCTACGGCACGCCGATGCAGATTGGACCGTTTGCGTTAACGTTGTTCGACGCCGGCCATATTTTGGGATCGTCGTCGGTGCGGGTCGCCTGGCGGCAAAACGGCGTCGACCGTGCGATCTTGTTTTCCGGTGATCTTGGCGTTGCTGGGGCACCGCTGATTCGTGACCCGAACACGGCGTGGCATGCCGAACGCGATCGCGTCGACTACGTGGTGACCGAATCTACCTATGGCGATCGTTTGCACATGCCGCGCGCTGAGGTGCGGAACCACCTGCGCACCATCGTTGAACGCGCCTTACAAGATGGCGGCAAAGTTATCATTCCGGCATTTTCGATCGGCCGCACCCAAGAAATTGTGTACGAGCTGCACCAGATGGTCGCGGCCGGTTTGTTGCGCGATATTCCGATCATCGTCGACGGTCCGCTCGGCCTGTCAGCAACCAAAATCTACGCCAAGCACACCGAATGTTACGACGCCGAAGCCATGGCCATGGTGCAACGCGGTGTCGAGCCGCTTGATTTCGACTCGTTGTATGGCGCCCGTGATGCCAACGCCTCGCGCCGCGCGGTGAACGCCGAGGGCCCGGCGATCATTATTGCAGGCTCGGGCATGTGCCAAGGTGGCCGCATTCGCCATCATTTGTTGCGGCATCTGCCAGATCCGCGCGCCGACGTTTTGCTGGTTGGCTATCAGAGCGGTCGCACCTTGGGCCGCGCGCTGCAAGAAGGTCGCACCACCGTGTTCATCGATAATCAACAAGTCATGGTGCGGGCCCGCATCACCACGATCAGCGGTTTGTCGGCACATGCAGATCGCGACGGCTTGGCCAACTGGTTCGAGAAAGTTCCCCGCACTGCCGGCGCCCGCACCTTCGTGACGCATGGCGAAGCCGCGCAATCTGACACGTATGCCAAACTGCTTACCGATCGATTCCACACACCGGCCCATGCACCCGCGATGTTCGAATCCGTGGAGCTGTAACCATGCGGGTACCGCTGTTTGATATGCAACGCGAGCTCGCGCCGGTGCGCGCCAGCGTCGAGGCGGCGATCGCGCGGGTGCTTGATAGTGGCGTATTTATCGGCGGCCCCGAAGTAACGCAATTTGAAACCCAGCTCGCGCGGTCGTGCAGCGTGCAACATGTGATTGGCGTGAGTTCTGGCACCGATGCTTTGTTGCTCATTGCAATGGCGCTTGGCCTCGATCGCCACGCCACGGTCGTGACAACGCCGTTTTCCTACATCGCCACCGCCAGCACGATCGCTCGGACCGGCGCTCGGCTAGTCTTTGCCGATATCGACGACGATTCGCTCAATCTTGCACCTGCCGGTGCGCTGGCCGCGTGTGCCGATGACACCCGTGCGATTGTGACGGTGAATCTATATGGTCGGCCGGCCACGCTGCCGGAGATTGCACCGACGGCTCCACTTGCGATCATTGAGGACTCCGCGCAAAGCCTTGGCGCCGGTCCAGTCCGTGGCCGCGCTGCAGCAACTTCGTTTTTTCCGACCAAAAATCTCGGCGCACTCGGAGATGCTGGCGCGGTGTTGACCGACGACACCGCCTTCGCTCACCGCGTAGCCCAATTGCGCGGCCATGGTGCAGCCCCGAAGTACCACTACCCGTTGCTCGGCGGAAATTTTCGAATCGATCCACTGCAAGCCGCGATCCTCGCTGCGAAACTGCCTCACCTAGCTAGCTGGACCGCCGCCCGGCGCCGCAACGCCGAGCGTTACCGCCGTATGTTCGCAAGTGCGAATGTCCCGGCGGAACTGCGCTTGCCCAGCACGCACCCTGACCACGTCTACCATCAATTTGTGGTGCGCACGCCGCGCCGCAAGGCGCTGCGCGACTACCTAACTGCGCGCGGTATTGGCACAGAAATTTACTATCCCGAACCGCTACATTTGCAGCCGTGTTTTGCCGATCTTGGATATCGTGCGGGTTCCATGCCGATTGCCGAGCGAGCCTGCAACGAGGTGTTAGCACTGCCCATTGCACCGACGCTTACCGACGACGAACAAGCATTTGTTGT
>JAYWHS010000925.1:0-8235 GCA_043777635.1 Kofleriaceae bacterium
GTGTGAAACGCATCGTTGTAGGTTGCGCCTGCAACGTACGGCAGTGTGGTGGTAACCGTAATGGTGTTCAGTGGCCGAGCACCCGTGACAACGGGCCCAGCCCCGCGATAGTCAGTTTGGGCACCAATCGGTGGTACAGCAACTGCGGTGCCAAGCAAATTGGAGCAACGCATTTCGGCGCCCCAGTTCAATTGCACTGTTACCGTATCTACAGTGCCAGCATTCGTATTTGCGCCGTATGAGACGTAGGCTAGCTGGCAGTTGGGACCGGTTGCGCCAGGTGGGTTCGCGTACGTATAGTGAACGGTATTGCCAAATTGATCGATCGTTGTTGTAAGTGGCGCCCACCAATCGCTGAAGCCACAGCCGTAGCTGTAGGGTTGTTCGCCGAACAAATACGTCGTGCCATCAGAACTGCGCGCCCGCCACGCTGCACCGTTGTTGTTTGCATTCATGCGGTCATAGCGCATGAACGAACCGTCATTTTGCGCGCGATAGGTCTCGTATACGCTCGTGTCTTTGGCATCGGTGACGCGGCGCAACGGCCGGCCGCCGGCCAGCGACGACACAAACTTGTCGTTTAGCTTGGGATCAATGTTTGCTACTACATCGTCGTTGTCGGCTTGACCGCCGGACCATTTGAGACGACTGCCGCTGACATCAGCGCGAATTTCGGGAACATCCAGGCTCCAACCCGCAGCCAGCCCACCGTAAATCGGTGCTTGCGACGAGTAGCTTAGTGCCAGCCCTGGCTGCACACCGTTGCGGCCAGGCGACACGGTGATCGGATAAGAATACTGGAGTGCGCCGGTCTGCGACGACACCGCGGCATTATTGCCTTTGATCGCAGAACCTGCAGGCGGATCACCGCCGATAGCCGGCACGACCGATGTTGTAATATCTGCCGGTGAAGCACCAGCCAGGTTGCCGCTAACGGCCAAAGCGATCAGTGTTGTTGCAACCATGCGGCGCATCACGATGCGCCATGCGAAGACGTTTGATTTTTTCATTTGGACACCTGCACAACGGCGACACATGCGGAAATTTCAGCGCTATCGTCCGCAGCAAGTGCGCAGCGTACCTGCCCGACGGTGAATGTTGCGCCACAGGTTTTCATAAACGCTGGGCCAAAGCTTTGCTCGGCGGTTGCCCGTTGCGCCGCTCGATCGGCGGGCGACAACATGGTCAAGTCAGCGACATGCTCGTCGACGAGTCGCGCACCAAGCTTGGCGCACAGCGCAGCCGAAGCTTGATCCGTTGCAGCTGGCTCATCATCTTTCGACGACGATCCGCAGCCGCTACTAAAAAGTTGAAAACTTAGGCCAACGGCCAACGGCCAACATCTGCGAGCTGGGCTCGCGTCCACACCAAAACGCCATGAGTGCTAGTCGCAGATTTACGTGATGATCCGCAATCTCAACTCGGCAACGTTTTGGTGAACAAGCGCGAATTTTTCAAAATCAGTCAGAATGCTTCGCGAGAATTCCTCGATCAAAGAAAAATGTCGATTTTCAGGAATTCCGGTTTTCTGAATCATCGGTTTGAAAATGATCGCAATCACCTAGGCGCGGACTGCTGAGTCGAAGTCAATGGCAGCGTTCGCGCGCGCATCAAAAGCAGCGAGATTCGGTGTGCCACCCAGCCAGGGAATCGGAATTCCCTCAAAATTGACACTGGCCACCCTGCCCCAGCTTCGCGTACACCTATGCAGTGTACGGTTACAACTTTGCAGCTTGGGCATTTGGGTTGAGTACGATAGGTGCGAGCACGATGGCGCTTGCCGATACATCGCCCAGCGACGTCATCGGCGGACAAAACGCCCCGGCCGGCAAGTACCCCGACATGGCAGCGATTGTATTTGGCACCGGCAGCCAAGCTGCGGCGGAGTGCACGGGCGTACTGATTGCACCCACCGTGGTGCTCACGGCCGGCCATTGCAACGACACCACGTTGTCGTCGGTGATCATCGGGTCACATGATTTATCGATCGCAAGCGCCGGGCAAAAAATCGCCGTAGTGAAACGACTCGAATACCCCGACTCGCAAGGCACGTACGATATCACCGCACTGGTGCTGGCGTCACCAGCCACCAATGCACCACGCGCGATTGCGTCGGGCTGGGCCAAGTTTGAAATCTTCAACGGTGCGACGGCAACGTTTGCGGGCTACGGCGCGCTCGATAAAAATTCGATGACCTACGTGCCTCAATTACAAGAAGCGACATCGACGATCACCGACGGCGATTGCAGCCGCTCAGCTGGCTGCGTCGGCATGGTTAAGCCAGCCGGCGAGCTGGGTGCTGGCGGGATGGGCATCGATACCTGTCCCGGTGACTCGGGCGGACCGCTCTATGTCGAGACCAGCTTCGGTATGTTCCTCGCGGGTATCACGTCGCGCGGCTATGACACCAATCAGTTCGATTGCTCCGAAGGTGGCATCTATGTGCGACCTGACAAAATTATCGATTGGATCGAAGAAGTAACCCAAACCACGGTGGCGCGCGGCCCGACCCCGACCGCCGCAGCGATTGACGTTGCCGGTGGCGATGGTGGCGAAACGACGATTGCGATCAACGATCCGAAATCAGACCGCCATCATTTTGAAACACTGCAAGCTCCTAGCCGTGGGACGTTTTCGATTCGCAACGACGGCCGGGTGCGAGTTTGTGCAGCCGGCGCGGCCGCTGGCACCGACACTCTAATCATCAACGTTGTCGACGATAATGCAACGGGTGCAGTTAATCGCGCGGTACCTGTCACGATCAAGATCAATATTGCCGAGGGCTCGGATGCCACCGATTGTTCCACGGTAATTACCTACGACAGCGGCTGCGGCTGTGAAAGCTCAAGCGGGCCTGGCGCCTCGGTGTTTGCAGCGATAAGCATGTTTTTATTGCTGGTTCGCCGCCGCACCTAAGCCCAAGCGCGCCGCACGTGGTGCCGCAACTCGCCCGCCGCCAACCAAGCAATTTTGTCATCGCCGTGCCAGCATCACGGCATGAATGAATGGCTCAAGTGTAGTGCGTGCAAACGCGGCATCGGCTTTTCGGCCATGCATTGGGTGTGCTCGGTATCGACCTGCAACCGCAACCGCACCCGATTGGTGTTCTGCTCGGTGTCATGCTGGGATAGTCACGTTGCGGTGCTACGCCATCGCGAAGCCTGGGCGGTGGAAGCCACGTCGCCGACGGTTGCGGCGTGGCAAGCCGAACTCGCTGCGGCGACGCCCATGGCAACCCCGGATTCGCCAAGCGGCGCGCCAGTGCGGGCAGCCGTGCCAGGTGCCACCATCGTGGCCACGCCGGCCGCAGCGCCCAATCAAGAAGTCCGCCGCCAGGTGGTGTCGACCGCAGCCGCACCAGCCGGCACCAGCAATCCTGTATTATCAGCCAGTTTTGATCGCGAGGTACTCATCGTTGTTTCCAAGATGAAGAAATACATTCGCGACCGCAGCGGCATGAACTGCAGCGATGGCGTCGCCGATATGTTGTCCGAACATGTGCGCGCGCTCTGTGACGATGCGATTCGCGTGGCGGCCCAAGACGGGCGCAAAACCGTGCTTGATCGCGACGTGGTGCGGCCACGGCCGCGCTGAGCCAACGCGGCTGCAACGCGGCATCAACCTGAGCTGCGAAAACTTAGATTTTCGGCGGCCGACATCGTATGGTTTGGTAGTGAAACGCCAGCTTGCCCTTAGCCTCGTTGTCCTCGCCGCGCCGCTGCTTGCTGCAGCGCAGCCGGCTCCATCCAGCGGTTCGATGCCCGTTGCCGCGAGCCCTGCGCCGACCACAACCGCGAAAAAATTAAAGGCCAAGCCCAAGGTAGTGGCAGTGCCCGTAGTCGCCGCGCCGGCACCTTGGCCGTTGCCAGCGGCCGGTTCCCCTGGAACTGACTACGCAGCCCAAGTACGCGAACTATTTCGCGTTGGCGCATGCGGCAATGACGGCCCCATTGATGCGCGCTTTCGCCCTCGCGTCGTGGCGCAACACTGCGCCGACATGAAGCGCAAATACGCATCGTACAAAAAAGCCTGGGCCGACAAAGCCACGCCTTTCATCGCTGCGTTACGACCAGCGGACGCACCCAAAACCGTGGTGTATCCGTTCGGCGGCGGCGATCTTACCTCGGCGTTGGTAGTTTTTCCCGATGCCACCGAAATCACCACCATTTCCCTCGAAGCGCCGGGTGATGTGCGCGCCATTGATACGGTCAAACCCGGCCAGTTCGCTACCGATTTGAATACGATCGGTCACGATATTGGCCGGTTGTACAACTCGGCGCACAGCACCACCAAGAGTTTGCAAGCCGCGTCGCACTCGGTGATTCCCGGCACGCTGATGTTTGCCCTCGCCGGCTTGGCCGTACACCAAATGGAACCGGTGTCGCTGCGATACTTTGATCTCGATGAAAACGGCGGCATCCGTTACCTGAGTGACGCGGATCTAAACGCTCGCGTCGCTGCATTTGAAGCCACGTTAACGCAAGCGCAAAAGCGCAAACGCGACCGGCACTTTTGGTACGAACAAGACTCGCCGTTTGACAAAGTTGAAATCACCTACCGCCCGCAAAGCCAACCTTCGGCGCCGCTCCGCGTGTTCCGCCACATAGTGATCAACCTCGACGACAATCATACCAACGCTGACCCGCGCATCCTCAAACACCTGCGTAGCAAAGGCAAAATCGCTGCGATGACCAAAGCCGCTAGCTTCTTGCTTTGGTACGAAGACTTTTCCAACATCCGCAATTATCTCTTAGAAAATATCACCTGGATGATCACCGACGCTTCGGGCTTACCGCCGAGCTTTGCGACGCCAGCAGGCCTTACCCAAACCACCTACGGCACGTTTGAAGCACCGTACTTTGACAAAGACACCAAAGAAATAAAGCGTGAATTTGTCAAGCTATGGAAAAATCAGCCTAAGCGGCCACTGCCTTTTCGCTTCGGGTATCCCGACTTGAACAAGAACAACCACTTGATGATCACCGAACGCAAACGATGAAAGCTGGGCACCACAACGCAGCACGGATCGGCGCACTTACACTGATCGTCGGCAGCGTTGCGCTCGCTGTACATTTTGCTGCGGCACAGAAACGTCCACTGACGGTGGTCGGGCTCGGCAGCGGCGGCGCTGGTTCGGCTGTTGCGTTGTCGCCGGCCCAGCAAGCCATCGCCGATGCGGTTGCAGCTGGAACGTATTGGCGCATCGACGGCCCGCGTGGGCCACTGCATGTGTGGCGGCCAGCCGGCTATCACGCCGATGGTGCCGCAACAATTTTGTATGTCCACGGCTACTACATCAACGTCGATGGTGCCTGGGTAAAATATCAACTGCCCGAACAATTTGCGATGTCCGGGGCCAACGCCACGTTCATTGCCGTTGAAGCGCCTAGTGGGGTTCGCCAACCAATTCAATATACGGATTTGGTCGAGGTCCTGCAAACGGTGGAACGCGCAACAGGTACACCGCGCGGCGCGGGTCCGGTGGTAGCGATGGGCCACAGCGGCGCGTTTCGCACCCTCGAAACCTGGATGGATGCGCCGATACTCGACACCATTATTGCGCTCGATGCGCTCTACGGCGAAAACGATGTCTTTCAGGAATGGTTCGACGGCGGGCCACACCGGCGCTTAATCACCGTCGGTGACGATACCTTGCGGTGGACCGAAGAAATGGCCTCGGACATCAATGAAACCTTCACGGTTGACATGTTGCCAGCCGCCTATGATGCCTGGCCCAGCGGTGCGCTAACCGCTCGCCATGTGTATGTACGCTCGCAGTTCAGTCACATGCCTTTGGTAACCAGTGGTCGCGCTATTCCGGTGTTGCTGCGCCTGCTACCCGTGGAGACCTTGCCGACATCGCCTTGGCAAGCCCCGCTCGGTCAGCTACCAACGTTGCAACTTGGTAGCAACGGTTCAGCCAGCAGCGCTCGGTAACATTTACTTGTTCGGTGGATACTTCTGCAATTTGCGTTGCAGCGAACGGCGATGAATCCCCAGCCGACGGGCTGCCTCGGAGATATTGCCACCACAATCCGATAGCACCCGATTGATATGTTCCCACTCAGCGCGGGCCAACGACGGCGCTTTGTAGTCCGCTTCCGCCGGCGTCAACGGTGGCGACTCGCCGCGTGCAAACGCCGCCACAATATCATCGGCATCGGCCGGTTTAGACAAATAATACGTCGCACCTAAACGCACGGCATCAATCGCTGTCGCAATGCTGCCATAGCCGGTAAGCACAACAGTCTTGGTCGCTGGATCAATGTCGCGTAGGGCTTGAATCAATTCCAAGCCACTTTTGCCGGGCATTTTAAGATCGACCACCGCGAACTCTGGCGAGTCGGCCGACGCTGCCGCCACCGCACTATCGTAATCTTGCGCTGCGCGCGCTTCGTAGCCGCGATCGACAAACGCCCGTGCCAGCCGGGTGCGATACACTTCATCGTCGTCGACAATCAGAATCGAAGGTTTGTGAACGTCGGACATAGAGGCTTGATGACAGCGATTCTGACATCCGGCAAGGCTTTAGTACCGGGTTTCACGCTTTTTTGGCTACCAGCGTCGCATCGACCGGCAGTTCAACCCGGGCCGTCGTGCCTTTATCTGCACTTGATTCCATCGCAAGTGAGCCGCCGACACCTTCAATTACGGCACGCGCCAGGAACAGGCCAAGCCCCATGCCTTGGCCTGGACTCTTGGTGGTAAAAAACGGCTCACCGACCCGGGCTAACACATCTTGTGGCATGCCAACCCCACGGTCAATGATGCAAATCACCAAGCGCCCTTGCCGCCGCTCCACTTGCACCGCCACACTGGGCGGAGCGTTGGGCGCAACCGCGACCGATGCATCTTGGCCGTTGGTCACTAACGAACGCAAGGATTGCGCCACGGCGACCCGTGGTAATTGCACGGTCGTGTCTTCGGCTTCCGCAGCGATCTGCAACATCACTGGCGGTCGGACCCGCACGCCAAGCAAAATGTCGTCGATCAATTGCCGCACCGTACACGTCGCTAAGCCTTCGCCGACCGTCCCTGCGCCTTGCGCCATTTGATCGAGAATGACGCGACAGCGACCAACCTGTTCGCGAATCAAGCGTGCGTCCGCAGCCAACTCTTCAGCTGGCACCTTGCGCTCGGTTGATTGCAGCGCGCGCTCCAACTCTTTGGCCGCCAACGCAACGGTGCCCAGTGGCGTTGATAATTCGTGGGCTGCACCAGCCGCCATGGTTGCAAGCGAGGCTAAGCGCTCTTGCCGCGCCGCCAAATAACGCGCATCGGCCAACTCGCGATCGCGCTGCGACAAGGCGGCCGTGATCCGCAACAAAAACAACACCACAAAAGCCGAAGCAACTCCAAGCGACACCCAACTACCGATCGTAGTGAGTTGCGGCGACATTTCCAGCGGCCGAAAATCGAGCAACAAAATACCAAATCCCACAAACGACAACGCCACCAACGCCCACGTCCACAGGGCACGCAAGGCCACGGCGGCCAACGCAATTTGCACCACATAGAGCGAGCCAAACGGATTGTGCGGGCCACCGGTCAAATACAGCAGCCCTGTGAGCAGCGTAATATCGAGCGCCATGATGACTGCGATCTGCCAATCATCGACCACCCGCTGTTGCGCCGTTGCACCGGTGACGTAACGCAACTCGATGACGATATTGGAGACTAGCGCAATGGTGATCAGGCCAGTGAGCGGTGCCACCGGCAGCGCGACGCCAAGTAAAAAATTTGCCACAGCGACCGTCGCCGCCTGCCCGGCAATTTGCGCCCAGCGCAAACGCACCAGCCAGTGTACGTTGACTGCAGTTCGTTCAGGAATTCGCGACATTCTATGGTCGGACCTTAGCACGTTAGCGCGTTGCTCGGTCCCACGCATATAATGACGACATGCTGAGGATCTTGCTTGCTTGCATTGTCGTCGCGGCGCCACGGCTCGGGTACATCGCAGCAAGTGTTTGCCGCCTGACCCCGTAACGTTGACCTTCACCGTCAAAGATGGCCGTTATGTACAACTCGGCGAACCGCCGCTCGTGGGAGTTGTTGACCCCGCACCACTAATATTCGCGTCGAGTCATCGGTCCGAAAGTCTGCCAGTCCGAAAGTCTGCCAGTCCGAAAGTCCGAAAGTCTGCCAGTCCGAAAGTCCGAAAGTCCGAAAGTCCGAAAGTCTGCCAGTCCGAAAGTCCGAAAGTCCGAAAGTCCGAAAGTCCGAAAGTCCGAAAGT
>JAYWHS010000926.1:0-2444 GCA_043777635.1 Kofleriaceae bacterium
GTCATCGCGCATTGGTTGCTGCCGTGTGCGCTCGCTGCGCTGCCGAGTCGTGGCCCAATGTTGACGATTGCGCACGGTGGCGATGTTCATTTGATGCACCGTTTGGGCTTGGTGATTCCGACGGTGGCAGCACTTGCGGCGCGCCGTGCCCGGATCGTTTTTGTCAATCATGCTGCACGCGCTGGGGTGCTAGCAGCATTGCCGTTGCGCTTAGCTCAGTATCTCGATCGCGCTGCCACTGTGATTCCCATGGGCATTCACGTCGAACGCTTCGCTGCGCTGGCCGCGTCGCGTGTCATGCAACCAAGCGATCGACGTACCGATCGACCGAGCGACCGACTGCCTGACCTCCCTCGCGTACTCGTCGTCGCACGCCATGTTGCGATCAAAGGCGTGGATGTTGTGCTCGATGCGTTGGCGCATCTGACCTCGCCAATTCATCTGGTGATTATCGGCGACGGCCCATTGCACGCCAGCTTGCAAGCCCACGGCGCAGCCCAACAACTGCGCTATCCGCAGCACCACATTGAATTCACCGGCGCCTTGTCGCCGATGCAACGCGATCGCGAATACCAACGAGCTTCGATGGTCGTTGTACCCTCGCGCCAACTCGCCAACGGCCGCTGCGAAGGCATGCCGCAAGTCGCCCTCGAAGCCCTCGCCTGCGGCCTGCCGCTCGTTACAACCCGCACCGGCGGCCTCGCCGATCTACCCGCCCCGGTAACCTTGTGTGCTCCTGATTCGCCGGTCGAATTGGCCACCGCCATCGCGCACGTCTTAGCCACGCCACCTGATTCACAAGCGTGTGTAAACCTCGCCGACAAGTTTGCCTGGCCGAATATTCATCAACAGCTGCTGGAGCATTGGCTGCACATCGATTGAGATTGCGCGAGGATCAAAAGCAGCGCAGCCTTCTGATTATTGTGTCGATCGAGGTCGGATTCCGTTTTCTGGTTTTCCCGTGATTCGCCGGATCTTCTTCTGCAGGCCCCGGCTAAGGTACGGCCGAATCGTCGGTGCTTCGTTGGATCAACGGTTTTTCGACGATCACGCCGCACGCGGCTGCCTCTGCACGCGCCATTGCAGCGGCACGATTCCTTGTACGTGGCACTTTTGTTGTTTGAAAGTTGCGGATGAACGCTTGCAGAGCAGCGCCATTGATCGCAAAGGCAACGTTTTCGAATTCAGTGAGATCCTTCATTCGACTAACGATTACGCCAATAGCTTCGCCTTTTTCGTTTACGAGTGCGCCGCCAGAATTGCCAGGCTGAACCGGTACGCTAATCTGCAAAAGCCTATTGGCTTTGCCGCTTAAACCGCTAATTGATCCTTCCGTAAACTTCGCATTTCTTCCTAGCGTGTCTGGGTCCGGGAATCCGACTGTGAATACGTTCTCGCCAAGCCGTGGTTCTACGCTGTTAACTGCCACCGTCGCTGGGATTGATGGCGCTGTATCAATCGTCTGAAGTATTGCCAGATCATCATCAGTTGATTCGGCTATAATTTTGGCCTTGTACTCCAGATTCGATTTTGCACTTCGGATAGAAATGTCGGTTGCGCCGCGCACAACATGCCGATTGGTTACGGCGAGTCCCGCGATCGAAATCCAGAAGCAACTGCCATAAAACGTAGCTGTATTTTTTGGCACAGTGGGAACAACTTCGGGGGCCACGGGTACCATTTTAGCCCGATTTTTCTGTTGAGCTGCGACGGCGACCTGCACGATACAACTCTGCATGCTGGCTTCAGCTGACGGTCGTCGTTCATCTAGCGACGTGGCGCCCGCCAAGAAACGTTTGAAGTGGACAATCGCCTCCGAGCACCGCTCCAGCTTCTCAAGCGACGTCGCCATTCCGAGTTCATAGACCACCAATCGTTTTGCACTGTAAGCGATCGAATACTCGTTGAACGCTGCTTGGTATTGTCGCTTGTTATAAAAGTTGTCAGCGCGCCCTCCGTGAAGTTCGGAGATCCCACGATCTTCATCAGCTTCCTGAAGCATGGCGATTGGCGCTTCGTCGCAGTTATACGCCTTAGCCGTTGCTTGTATCAAACTCCCACCGCTGCCGCTATCAACCCACAGCACATGCGTCGCATCGAGCGCGCTCGCTTCTTCAAGTGCGGCTGCCCGTGCGTTCGCAATTCCTGTTGATTCCAGTACACCCGTCTGCGCTGAATTTCCGATGACATTACTGACGAACCGACAGCCTCTAACGTCTGCTGGTGACTCTGCCCACTGCACCCGTTTTGCTTTCGCAGATAAATGCGAAACGCAACCCGCGCCTCCGACTACGAGCGCTGCCAGCCAATGTCGGATCACTTTTCCCTGCACATGCACCAGTGGACCCGATGATTGCTAGCACCGTCAAGCCGAGTGTCATGAACTTTGAACTGCATTTGGCGGGAAGCGTTAAATGTTCTCCCGGTTTGACTGAAACGTTCTA
>JAYWHS010000927.1:0-2443 GCA_043777635.1 Kofleriaceae bacterium
TGCGGTTTTGGCATCCGCCTATTGTTGAGCAGGTTGCCGGGCAACTGCGTTGGGGTCGCCCGCTTGAAGTGCGACGCCAAGTCACTGTCCGCGCGGGCACCGTGGTTGAGGTCACGGTGGCGCTGGGCCGCGCCGGATCGTCACGGTAAATTAAGCATCGCACCCTCGACCGCAGGCCGCAGACTTGCTACCCAACCGGCTATGGCTTCACGAGTTCTCGTCACTGGCGGCGCTGGTTTTTTGGGCATCAATTTGGTGCGCTATTTATTGGCGCGGAAGTACAAAGTTACCTCGCTTGATCTTGAACCTTTTGACTACGCCGATTGCCACGATCAGGTGCGCGCGGTGACCGGTGATATTCGGCGCAGCGCTGATGTCGCGCACGCGATGGAAGGTTGTGACATGGTGGTGCATTGCGCTGCGGCCTTGCCGCTCTATGCACCAGCGGATATTTATTCGACCGACGTGGCCGGCACCCGAATAGTTTTACAAGAGGCCAAGCGTGCCGGCGTGTCGCGCGTTGTTCACGTTTCGTCGACGGCGGTGTACGGCATTCCTGATCACCATCCGCTGCTCGAAACCGACAAACTCGACGGTGTTGGGCCTTATGGCGAAGCTAAAATCAGCGCCGAGCGAGTGTGTGAAGAATATCGCGCCCAGGGCATGTGCGTGCCGATTGTGCGTCCGAAATCTTTTGTTGGGCCCGAGCGCCTCGGCGTGTTTGCGTTGTTCTACGATTGGGCTCGTGATGGCCACGGCTTTCCGTTGCTGGGCAATGGTAAAAACCGTTACCAACTGCTCGACGTTGAAGATTTGTGCGCAGCCATTTATCTGACCATGACCGTCGACGCAGCGGTTGCCAACGACACTTTCAATATTGGCGCCAAAGATTTCACCACCATGGGTGAAGACTTCCAAGCCGTGCTCGACGAAGCCGGCTTTGGCAAAAAGATGAAGCCACTGCCAGCTGGGCCGGCCATCTGGACCCTGCGCATTCTTGAGCAGCTAAAACTCTCGCCGCTGTACAAATGGGTTTACGAAACTGCGTCGACCGATTCGTTTGTATCTATTGAAAAAGCCGAACACCTACTTGGCTACAAACCGCAGTTTTCAAACAAAGACGCCATGGTGCGCAACTACCGTTGGTACTTAGCCAACCTCGAAAAATTCGCTAAAACCTCCGGCGTGTCGCATCGCGTGCCGTGGAAGCAAGGCATTTTGAAACTCGGCAAGTGGGTGTTTTAAGCGCAGTGCTACCACGTCGTGTTGACGTCAATGCGTAGGCCGCCATCGGTGATATTGACAACCATGGTGCCGACGCCGATTTGGCTTTCGGTTTGTTCAAGTGGGCTGCCAACTTGAATCATCATTTCTTTGAGCCGTGGGAAGTCGTAGTGGAAAAACATCAAAGGGGCGTGCGCTTCGTTAGGAGCGGTCGCAGCTTTGCTCACCCAGGCTTCACTCTGTGGCCCAACGCTTACGGCGATGCGCGACGGTGTTAGCGCAATATGCGCGGTGGTTTGCGGAGGCAGGCCCATCGAGGCGGTCGGAAGTACAATCGCAGAGCCATCGCGCGGAGGGTTGGCCGTGCCGAGCAGGCCGCCTAGCAGTTGCATGATTGCTGCGGTGTCGACGCCTTCAAACATGGCAACGCCTTCGACGGTGAGCGGCTGGGATGAGAATTCATGGACCGCGATCATGAAGCCATGAATGCCGCGCAATGGGGCTGGTATTTGCTGATCGACCCTGTTTTTCAACGTTGCCATTGCTGCATTGAGCGGTTCGAGTTGTGCACACTGAAATGGCCGGGCTTGCACGGCAGCGCCAAGCGACACCAACGTTTTGATCATTTTGTCAGCGTCTAGCGCAGCACCAAAAGCAAAGATCGAATTGGCGGTGCCTTCGAGCGAGTAGCTCGCGGCTGGTGTTTGCATCGCGGCCAGGCTGCGTCGTAGCAGCGGATCGAGTTCCAGCACCATGCTTGCCGCCATGCCGGTGTCATCGAGTTGCGTCATGCCGGAGACCAGGCGCGGTGCCAGCGCGACTAAACGATCGATGTCAGCACGACACGGCGCATCGATTTTGTCGCCGTTATACACATCGCGCAACGCAGTTTCGAATGCAGAGCCTCGGCCAAACGCAATCGCTGCGGCATGTTCAAAATCAAAGAACACAATGTGGGTTTCGGTGAAGCCGTTGCGCTGCAACATGGATGGAATCTTCGCCGAGGTGGCCAAGCTACGATCGGGTAGCTTGCTGCCGAGCACGTACGGCAACGCTTGCGCCACTACCCCTGTCGGCATCATCGTCGCAACCATTTCGCGATCGGTGACAGCGACGATAATCGAGAGTTTATCCTCAAGATCGTTGAACTGCCAGTACGTCGCATTGGCGGTTTTGATCGGTGCCAAGCCAAGCTCGGCTAGATCGATGGTGCGTTGAA
>JAYWHS010000928.1:0-2442 GCA_043777635.1 Kofleriaceae bacterium
TTCGCAAGTAAAATGGCCGAAGACTACCAACTGCAAGCAGTGACCGGGGGCACCGAGCTACGTTGGACGTTCGCGGTTACACCCACCACCGTCGGAAAATTGGCGGTGCCCGGGCTACGTATCGTGATGCGGAAAATATTCACGACCGCAGGCAAGCGGCTCAATGCCGAGCTCGCGCGCGCTGGGTCGTAGTACCGGCTACTGAGGAAAACGCGTCCAACCGGTGGTCCAGTCGGTCGCGCCGATTGCACCGCAGAAGGTCGCAGTTTGGTCGAGGCTGGCCGGTGGCGTGCCACAACCCGTGAGCACAGGCGAACCCGCCATTGGCATCCAGTTTGGAACGGTGATGTTCTTCGGCGCGGTCAACATTGGGTCGCTGGTCATGTGGTTGCTCGTCACGCCAGCAAGCATCGTGGCTTCATTGAAGCAATTGGTGCCGGTGGTGTCGCAATCGTTTTCTTTGCCAGTCACAACATCGAAGTTGGCTGGCCACAGTTCGCCAAGTGCAGGCTTCATGAAGTAGGTGTTGGCAACGCTCAAGCCATTGTTTGGCCACAGCGCTACACTGGATGCGCCATCAACGTCGAGGGCGAACGTCGAGAAGTACGCAACAATCATGTTGTTGAGCTTCGCGCCGGTTCCGCGACGAAGATGTAAGCCGCCTTGTTTGTCGGTGATTGCGCCGTCGCCGCCGATGAGCGTTGCATTCCAAACTTCTGGCGTGCTGCGCGGCAAAGCATCGTTGTTGTTGCGATTGCTGTCGGCTTCAAAACCTTTGTCGCCGCGCCCAGTTTTTTGTTGCACGATGACAAATTGCGCTTTGCCAGTCCAGCCTAGATCCCAATCGAGGCCGTCGTCGTCGGGCTGGGTGATCACAAGGTGCGATACATTGGTTGTGCCACCAAAGATTTCAATGCCGTCATCAAGGCCGAGGTGTACCTGAACATAGTCGATCAACGTTGCCGAGCCGCAGCCACCAAGGGTCAAGCCATTGAGTTCATTGTCGACTGCGAGTTGAAAGCCGGCATATTCGATGCGGGCATATTTCAACTTGCCGCAATCCGAAGCTGCAATTGCGCCACCGTATTCGGTTTTGGTGCCAACCGTGTCAGGGAAACCTTCGACTTTGTTGCTGCCGCCGGTCACATTGATCGGTGCGTTGCCAAGCATCACCAAGCCGCCCCAGTCGCCCGATTTGGCAACGGCCGCATTCGATGTGAACACAATCGGCTTATCGACGGTGCCAACCGCATTGAGCTTGGCATTTTTGGTAATTGTAAGAACCGAACCAGCATCGCCTTTAATGACGGTGCCTGGCTCAATGGTCAGGGTGCCGCTGGTGAAAAACACTTGGCCTTTGAGGATGTACGTGTTTTTGGCCAACCAGGTGGTGTCGCCGGCGATATCGCCAGCCGGCACATCGACGTTGCCGCCAGCGATGGGCGCATCAACCACCGGAATCACCGGTGCATCAATTGGCAGGTCGCTGTTGCTTTCGCCACAGGCTGGAACAAGTGCAAGAGTTGAAAGGCTAGCTATCAGAAGATTGGTAAACGTTTTCATATGCGATTCCTTTTGTAGTGAAACAAAAAATTGATGATGGTTTTTTGCAGCGCGCTTATTGCGGCGCCCAATCAAGACTGACCACGATGGCCGAGCCAGGTAAGAAACGGTCGACGGTGATACCGCCTTGGGTTAGTTGCACGGCTTGGTTGGCCACGTTGGTGGCGGACAATTTGGCGCGCAGTTGTGCGCCAATTTTGCGTGACGCCACCAGGTCAATCCGATGCAACGCTTCTTCGTAGGTATCCGGTAGGCCTTCAACGCCAACGTCGCTGATGCGACGTCCGCTGACGTTGTACAAGACACCGATGTCCACCACCTTGGGATTGCGATATTCAAGGCTGGCGTTGGCAACGTATGGCGACTGTCCGTAAAGCGGACGTGTCTGGCTGGTCAAGATCATGTTGTCGGCGGGCAATTGCACCCGCGAACGCATCACCGCAAGGTTGCCGCCGAGGCGAAAAGCCGCCAACGACCGGTGGACCCGGCTCAGCTCAACCCGGGCTTCAAGTTCGACGCCCACCAGGTTGCCGCTGCGCGCATTGCGAAACGTTGCGTTCGATTCACTGTCGGCCAAGACTTGCTCAATCGGTTGTTCAAACCGCTTGGCGAAAGCGCTTGCTGCGATTACTTCGTCTTGGCCTGGAAAGTATTCCCAGCGAACATCGGCGTTGTGAATGTGGGTGGTTTGCAGTTCAGGATTGCCTGAAAGGCTGCGGCGACGCACATAGTCAAAATAGAGAAATGGTGCGAGCTCGCGAAACCGTGGCCGTGCCAGTGTGTAGCTGTACGCTGCCCGCAGATTAGTGTTGTCGCGCAAAGCGTACACAACGTTGGCAGTCGGTAAAACATCGTTGTCGGTTCGTGCAACGTTGGCAC
>JAYWHS010000929.1:0-8225 GCA_043777635.1 Kofleriaceae bacterium
TTCCAGCGCAGCCACCAGGTTTGCGGTTGAGCCTTCACGCTGCAAGCCGACCGCACGCGCATAGGTAAGTTTGCACGCGGTTGCAATTGTGCCGGTCACGCGTAGCCCGTTGGCCAGGTTGCGTTGCGCCAACAAGCGCGCGTGTTGCACTGCGAAATCGAGGCTGTCTTTGTGATCGACACGTTCGACGATGCCGTCGCTGGCCCAGTGCACGCCCAGAGCAAACAAGGCATACAACGTCGCACTATTGCTTGCGGCGAGTTGGCTGGCCGCAAAATTCATCATCGGGTTGCCGTCGCGCATCGGCGCGAGCCCTGGGGTTGCATCCAAACGCAAAAGTACATCGGTTGCGAGAACCGAGGGTTCAGTCGCGATAGCGGCGAGTAACGACGGTGCAAGTTCGCGTCGCGTCGCGGCAGCGGTTGCTGCATATCCTGGTGTCCATCGTCGCAGGGTTGTTTCCAGATCCGGCGTGGCGTCGACAGCGCGTGGGTTGGCACCGGCTGGAGCGGGCCCGGGCATCATCAACATGGTCCGGGCTTGATCCGCCAGCCCGCTGGCTCGGACTTCTGCGAGCAGCGCTGGTAGCACGGCTGCGATCACTGCGTCGTCGAAGCTCGGCGAGCCAGGCACCGGTGGCCGAGGCCCGCTGTTAAGGTTGAGTAAGGTGCGTTGTGCTGCATCGGTTCGTCCGATGGCGTCGGCTTGGGCGTTCCATGCGGTCAGCGCAATCCCAAATGCGGTATGCACGCTGACGGTTTGATCAAGGCTGCGTGGCGACGGTGTGGGCAGCGCTAGCTGAAGCAAGACGGTGCTGCTGTCGGTTACAGTTTGCCGGTATCGACGCAACACATCGGTTGCTGCAGCAACATTGCCGGCGCGCATGTGTTGCAGCACGTTGTAGCTTTCAGCGACGGCCTCGGCGTGCCATGCCGTCTGCATCATGAGTTGCTGGGCGGCAGCGAGCTGGGTCTGCTGCGCGAGCTGCATGGCTTGTCGCAACAGGTCTTGGGTGTGCGCTGCGTTGTGCAACAACTGCGTCGGTAACCGGCCCGCTGCCATCAGTTCGATCACGTTGGGCCACACCGCCAGCGCGCGTTTTTGCCAGATGTTGAAGTCGGTGCGCAGCGCTGCGACCGTCACGTCGGTTAATGTCAACGCAGGTTCGGCAACTGGCGCGGGCACCGCGAGCGTTGCGCCGGTAAGTAGGCGATAGCCATCGTAAACGTCGGCAATGGCAACGAGCGTGGGTTTGGTGCCATGTGCGCGCGCTAACCCGGCTAACGTAGCCACAGTTTTTGCAGGAGTGCTTTGCGGATAGCCCAGCCGGGTTTTGCCTTGGGCCAACGCCGCTGCAAATTCACTGACCAAATCCGCACTTGGGCCCAGCGTACCGTCGGGAAACACCACGCCTAGCATCGCAGCGTCGGCACATATCGCAACATGCTGCATGCTGGCGACAAAGCCTACCGTCATGACGCCGGAGGCAGCGAACGCGTCGAACTGGGTCGCGGTCTCGGCGGTGAATCGAAAATCTCGCAATGGTTGTTGCTGCATCAACGCGGCGGCGTTGGCTGCGAGCCAGACGCCAACGTTATGATCGTTGCTGGTCACCACTGCGATTGCGTCGTCGGTTTTGGCCAAGGTCGACAGCGTGATGGCTGGCCACCCCAGGCTCACGCTAGTTTCGACGACGATCGGCGCAACCACGGTTGGCTTGCGTACATTCGCTGGGCCGCTGCAGCCAGCGACGAGCAGTGCCATGCTCAAGGCTTGAGTCCATGACGCCATTGCGCGCGACAATAGCGTAGTTTGCTGTGGCCGCGTCATCGTGAGCGCGGATGGGCGCGACGATATTGTTCGATCACATGCGCGTGACTTACGTGGGTGTAGATCTGCGTGGTCGCAATATCGGCATGACCGAGCATGGCTTGCACCGCGCGTAGATCGGCACCGCGCTCAACCAAGTGAGTGGCGAACGAGTGCCGTATCTTGTGCGGCGAAAATTCGCCGGCCGGTAAACGCACATCGGCAACCCGCGCGTAGTTGCGCAAGATCTTCCAAAACGATTGCCGCGTCATCGGGCGCCCGCGTTCGGTAATGAACAATGCCCGTTCGTTAGGATCACGAACCCAGGCTGGCCGTACCTCAGTCAAATACTGATTGATAGATTGGCTGGCAGCTTGACCGAGCGGAATCATCCGAGTTTTTTGGCCTTTACCAGTGACGCGCACATGCCCAGCGTTGAGGTTGACGTCGGCCATCGGCACGCCCACCAACTCCGAAACCCGCAGCCCAGACGCGTAGGCTAACTCCAACATCGCGGTATCGCGAATGCCATGCGGCGTGGGCGGTGGGGTCGCAAGCAAGCGTTCGATGGCCGCTTCGCCTGCAACGCCAGGCAAGCGCCGTGGCGATTTCGGCGCGTCAATGAGTTCGGTCGGATCGGCATCGAGCCAGCGCTCGCCGAGCAGGTGCCGAAACAATCCACGAAAGGCGACCAGCGCCCGGGCCCGCGACCGTGCAGCCAAGCCAGCCGTGGCCAATTCCATCAAGTGGTCGGTTATATCGAGCCCAGTCACGTCGTCGACATCACTGCGGCCGCGACTGCCCAAAAAGCCCGCCAGTTTGGCTAGGTCACGGCTGTAGGCCTCTAGCGTATGCACCGACAGCCCACGATCCACTTTACAGTGATCGAGGAATTGGTCAATTGCGTCATCAATGGCAAGCCGTCGCGCCATGGACCCATTGTTGGCGGGTTGTCGGTTCGGGGCAAGTTTTGGCTGGTCCGGCACGGATGCCGCTTGCGCGATGGCGCGACGCTGGGCATAGTGCGCTCGCCGCTATGAACCTGACGTCTGAGCAGATCCGCAACATCATCGTTTATATGGTGACGCTCATCTTGTCGGTCGCAGTGCATGAGTGGGGCCATGCGTTTGTCGCCGATAAGTTGGGTGACAATACGCCGCGCAGTGAAGGCCGGGTCACGCTTAATCCGTTGGCTCATGCTGATCCAATAGGCACTTTTTTGCTGCCGCTCATGACAGCGGTATATGCCGCAGCTTCGGGCGGTGGCGGCGGTTTTGGCTGGGGCAAACCGGTGATGACGCGGCCAAGTAATTTCACGCGGCGCTTCACGATGCCAACGGGCATGGCGATGGTGGCCGTTGCAGGGCCGCTAATGAATGTGGCATTTGGGCTGGTGCTGGCCATCGTTCACAGCGTGTTGATTTGGCAGCATGTGCTACCCCCGGGGCATCCGCTGCATATCGCGCTCATCAATGCGGTCTACATCAACTTCACCCTATTTTTCTTCAATATGTTGCCGATTCCGCCAATCCTCGACGGTGGCTACATCGTTGCTCGATTTGTGCCGTATAAATATCGTGGTGTCCTCGATAAAGTCGCGGTCTACGGGCAATTCATCCTGCTGGCCTTCATGCTCATTTCTCCGTTGCGGAAAATCTTCACCGTACCTGCGGAGTTCTGCCTGGTTCACCTCTACCAACTGCTCGGTTCGATTTTCAGCTAGGCCATGGAAGACCTCGGCTATCAAATCCAACTCGAAGTTTTCGAGGGACCACTCGATTTGCTGCTTCACCTGGTGAAGAAGCATGAGTTGAACATTCTCGATATTCCGATTTCGTTCGTGACTGAAAAATACCTGGATTACCTCGACGCCATGCAGTCGATGGATATCGACGTGGCCGGTGAATATTTGTTGATGGCCGCCACGTTGTGCCACATTAAGTCGCGTGAGCTGTTGCCGATGCCTGAGGTCGAAGAAGTGGAAGCCAGCGACGTCGTGCTGGGTGAAGATGGCGAGCCGATCGACGAAATCGATCCACGCGTTGAGCTGATTCGGCGCTTGCTCGAATATCAAAAATACAAAAATGCCGCCGGGCAACTTGGTGAACGTCCGGTGGTCGGACGCAATGTGTGGAGCCGCGGTGTCGCCCTCGAAGACGCGGTGAGCGAAGATGTTGATTCCGGGATGACTGCGCCACTTGCGCCGTTTCCAGTGCATAAATTGATCGAAGCGTTTGAACGCTTGATGGGTGCGGCCAAGGTCAAGTTTACCCATAACGTGACCATCGACCGGCTCAGCGTCAGCCAAAAAATTAGTGAGCTGACCGACCGCTTGGAAAAAGAAGGTCGTTTCACGTTCACTTCGATGTTCTCATTCTTGCGGCGTGGTCCCAACGGCGAGCAAATTGAAATTACGTTGGGCGATGTGCGCCACGAAGCCGTGGTGACATTTTTGGCGTTGCTTGAAATGGCCAAGCTGCGGTTAATTGCGTTATCGCAACCCGAAGGCGATCCTGAGATTTACATCGCGCGCGCCGTCGAAGATTTGCGCGAACAGATGGAACGCGGCTTGGCCGGCACCGAAGATTACAAGTAGCACCGTAACGCTCTTGCGCGGCGCGTCGTGATGGCCAACGGCTGCTGCAAGATGCGTGCAAGTGATGGGGTAAGTCTCTGGATTTGCCTGGTAAAGAAACCAGAGGCAAGTAGGTTTTTGCGCTGCAACGCGACTGTCAGACCGATGGACTATATGTCGCACACTGATACGTCGGTGGTCATGTTCGGCAAGGAATCCCTGTGAGCAAAAAGCGCAGCAAAAAGTTCGAAAAAAAGCGTGCCCCGGCTGCCATGGTTGGTGGTGCGGACTCGCCCAGCGCGCGACACGATGATGCTGACGACACCAACGAAGCCGATGCACCCGATGCAACCCAAGCGGGCTTGATGGCCGCTGCTGCGCTGCACGCTGATCACGACGATGCGATTGCCTTGGCTGTGTTAGCCGAAGGTTCGGTCGGCACTGATGCTCAAGATGTAATTGCTACACAGCCTGCCGCCGACGAAGCGAACGCGGCGGAAGCGTCGTTAACCGACAGCGCTTCGGACCACGACGCGACGAGTAAGCGCAGCAAAAAAAACCAGAAGGCGGCGGTGCGCGCGGCACAAAGCGCAGCGGTTTCGGACCTCGAAGCGGCGTTGGATGCCGACGTTGGGTTGCACAAAGATGCAGTGGTCGAAGCCGCTGATCCTGCGATCGAAGTAGATGCGGCGGTGGAAGCCGACAGCGCTGTTGAAAAAACCCGCAAAGGCGGAAAAAAAGCCAACGCTAAAGGCAAGGCCAAGCAGGTTGCTGCGCTAGCCGATACCGCCAGTGACGATGCCGACGTGGGCTTGACATCAGCCGCTTTTGACAATGATGCCGTTGCAACTGCCTATGGTATTGATGTTGAAATGGTGGTCGACGGTACGCCAACGAATGCCGAGCTGGCGGCGGCCGGCTATGATGATGAGCTTGCAAGCGATGCAATCGACGGAATTGATGTCGAAATGCCGGACCTACTCGACGGCGAAAACGCTGAAGCGGCAGTCGAAGGCGAAGAAGTTGAATCGGAGCTGCCTGCGGCCGCGGCTGCCATGGATGCTGCACAACTTGCCCAGCTTATCGAAGCGTTGATTTTCGCGACTGACAAGCCGTTGACCTTACAGCGCATTCGTCAGTTGACACGAGTCGCAGATGTAAATCGTATTACTGCGGCCTTGGCCAAAATTGCAGTCGACTATGCTGATCGGGGTATCGTGCTGTCGTCGGTTTCCGGTGGTTATCAATTTCGCACTCGGTCGCAGTTTTCGAGCTGGGTCCAACAATTGATCGCCGGCCGTCCCGTACGGTTGTCGCGCGCCCAACTTGAGGCATTGGCAATTATCGCGTACCGGCAACCAATTACCCGCCCAGAAATGGATGAAATCCGAGGCGTTGACTCGGGCGGTACGCTCAAAGTGTTGCTTGATCGTCAGTTGATTCGCTCGTTGGGTAAAAAAGAAGAAGTTGGCCGGCCGGTGCTGTACGGCACCACTAAGGAGTTCCTCGACTTTTTTAGCCTCGGTGATTTGCGCGAACTGCCTACGTTGCGCGAATACTCGGAACTGACCGACGAAAGCCGGTCCGTCATGAAAAAGATGGGGCTCGATGCGCCAGAGGGTGTACCAACGGCGACTGGTGGGCCTCAAGGCCTTACGCCCGATGACGCCGCAGCATTTGAGGCCCTAGCCAATGCCGCTGAAATTGCGAATGAATTCGACGAAATCGGTGAAGTAGGTGATGTTGACGAAGTGATTGACTTCGGTGTTGAGTCGCAATTTGCGGCGACCCGCGATCGATCTGGCGTCGTGCAAGACGACCATGACGTGGCCGACGACTCGATGGCGCTTGCCAGCGACGAGCAAGCTGCCGACACCGAACGGAGTACCGGCGACGTGCTGGATGCGGGTGACGAGCTCGACATGTCCGCAGGTGAGCGGGATAACAGCGCTCAGGCCGATGGCGAGGGTGACGAGCCTGTGAGCACCGACGCCAGCGCGGCTACCACGCAGGGTTTTGACCCCACCAATCTGGCCCGTGCCGAAGGCGACGATGTTGATGATGACGATGCGATTGAGCTGCCGAGCTGGGTGGTGCCAGTCGCCGATCCGGCATCGGATGAAGGTGAAATTCAAGGTCCAGGCATGGTCCTTAGCCGCGAGCACGGCGATAGCGATGAAGATGCGTTGGCGGCTGAAGTCACCCGCGATGGCGAATGGATGGCGGAATCCAGCGAACGCGTCGAGCCAACCGATGACGTCTCGGCCGAGCAGTTCGATGACGACGTTTCGTAGGACAGGGTTATCGGTTGGCCCATGCGGGGCCCAGAAATGGAGCGAACGAGCGAACGCTCGAAGCGGGGCCCAAATGCAGTTCAGTAAAGCGTTACATCTGTAGCGCAAGCCGTGATACTGACCGGATCGTGAGTACCGTTCGTTTGCAAAAATTTCTCGCTTCGGGCGGCGTTGCCGCGCGCCGCAAATCTGAAGTTCTCATCACCCAAGGTCGGGTGATGGTGAATGGCCGCGTGGTGAAAGAGCTGGGGAGCAAGGTTGACCCAGCACGCGATCGCATTACGGTCGACGGTGATGCCGTGGTGTCATTGGAGCACTTCTACGTTATTTTCAACAAGCCAAAGGGCTGTATTACCGCGTTGACGGATGATCGCGATCGCCCGGTGGTGATGGATTACCTGCCGAATCTGCCTATTCCCGTGAAGCCGGTTGGCCGACTGGATTTCTACACCGAAGGCTTGTTACTGCTAACCAACGATGGAGAGTTAGCAGCGCGGTTGTTGTCGAAGGCCTATCATGTGCCCAAAACGTATCACGCTAAAATTCGCGGCACGATTACCCCGCAAGATTTAGAACGGCTTCGCACGGGGGTGCGGCTAGATGATGGCAGCATGACTATGCCGGCCGAAGTCGCTGAGCTGCCAGCTGAGTCACGTCATTCGTGGATTGCGCTGACGATTTACGAAGGTAAACAACGACAGATTCACCGGATGTTTGAAGCGCTTGGCTATGAAGTGCAAAAACTGCAACGGGTAGCTTTTGCAAGTCTGACGTTCCACGGCCTGCGTGTCGGCGACGCTCGCGAGCTGACCCAGCTTGAACTTAATGCGCTGCGCGACGTGGTCGAGCTTGATCACAGTGCCAGCGCGCGTGGCTCATGGCGAGTTGAGCGTGAAGATACCGATATCTCACGCCGTGCGCGCAACAAACAACGCGATGAGCGTGAAATGGCGCGTATCGAAAATGAAGCGGGTCGTGAGCGTAATGAAGCGCAACGCGCTGCAACCGGTAGCGCTGCCGACAGCGACGGTGATTTCGACGACGATGACAATGACGATCTTGATGATCGTTACATCGCGCAAGGCGACGATTCGGATGAAGGCGATGATGACGACGACGCGCCTGCGCCTGCGCCGGTGGCTACGCCGCGCGGTGCCTTCGGTGGCGTCGAACGTTCGCCTCGGGTTCCCCAAAAGACCGCAGCGCCGCGCAGTGCTGCGCCGCGAAGCGATGTCGGCGGTGCACGTAGTGTTGTGTCTCGCGCAACGGCGGCGCGCGCGGCGAGCCCACGTAGCAGTGATGAATACGGCGCACGCAGCCCAGCACCTCGCGGTGCCGGCCCACGCGGTGGCTTCGGCGGAGATGAACGCGGCGCACGCAGCCCAGCACCACGCGGTGCCGGCCCACGCGGTGCCGGCCCACGCGGCGGCTTCGGCGGAGATGAACGCGGCGCACGCAGCCCAGCACCACGCGGTGCCGGCCCACGCGGTGGCTTCGGCGGAGATGAACGCGGCGCACGCAGCCCAGCACCACGCGGTGCCGGCCCA
>JAYWHS010000930.1:0-2441 GCA_043777635.1 Kofleriaceae bacterium
TCATTTTCATGAGCGCAGTTTACAAGAAGATCGCGACATCGCAACGCTGCGCGGTCGTTGCATTGTGCGACAGTGTCGCAGTGGAGCCTCTGCCCTACCTCACCGCTACCATCCTTGGTGTCGGCGGCCAACTGCGCACGATCGACGACGATTTCATTGTGAACGAAACCCCGGCGTATCTACCGACCGGCATCGGTGATCACGTCATGATTCGCGTGCAAAAGCGCGGCATCACCACCCCCCAAGCTGCCGCCAGGTTGGCGCGAGCGCTCAACGTAGCCGAGCGCGATGTAGGCTGGGCCGGCATGAAAGATCGCCGCGCGGTGACCACTCAGTGGCTTAGCGTGCCGCCACCGGTATCGCCTGAGCAAATTGCACTACTTGCAGCCAACCCTCCGATGACCTCCGACGGCGGCGAACTGCGCATCATTGAATGGGCGCGACATCCGCACAAACTGCGCACCGGCCACGTTGCAAGTAACGAGTTTCAACTACGCATCCGCGCCCTCGACGCCACTGTGACGCCGCTAACCGCACTGCACCGAGCGCAACAAATCGTCGCTGCGCTAGCCCAGGGTCCAGGTGCGCTTAACTGGTACGGCGAACAACGTTTTGGCCGCGACGGCGACAACGCGGCGCGTGGGCTGGCGTTGCTGCTCGGCACGCAGGCGTTGGCCCGGCACCCGCGCGGTCAAAAACTCGATCGTTTTTTGCTGTCAGCCTTGCAGTCCCACCTGTTTAATCAATGGTTACAACGCCGGCTCGAAGATGGTTTGATTAACCGGGCATTGCTGGGTGATGTCATGCGCAAACGCAGCGGCGGCATGTTTGTGTGCGAAAGCCCGGACATTGACCAAGCCCGGGTCGACGCTGGTGAAATCGTGGCCACCGGGCCGATGTTTGGAATCGAGATGCGCCGAGCTCCGGACGGCACCCTGGCACGCGAACGCGAAGACGCAATTCTTGCAGCGCAAGGCTTACAGCTTGGCCAGTTCGCTGCGGTTAAGCGTCTAGCCGCGGGCACTCGGCGCGACCTCGCGATTGCCGTGCAGCAATCGAAAATCAGCGCGATCGACGACGATTTACAAGTCGAATTTGCGTTGGACGCCGGCGGATACGCAACTGCTATTATGCGCGAACTAATGAAGGTAACCCCGCTTGATGCGCCGCGGGCCGAACCCAGTGCTGCCATGCAACATGATTCCAAGCTGCAATCGCCTAACGCAGACTTGGATTTTGCCGAATCTGTGAAACAGTAGTGGTAAGGAATTCGCTATGGACTTAGTTGACCTATTTTTGCAGTTTGCATTGCTCGGTGCCGCATGGGTACTTTGGATCTGTGTAGCGCTGTCGGTGCTTTCGATTGGCGTCATGATCGATCGGGCGTTGTGGATGCGTGGCAAAGACACCGACACCGAACGGTTTTGCAAAGATTTGCGTGCCGCCTACGACCGCGGCGAAATCGAGCACTTTGAAAAGAAGTTCGCAAGTGACACCTCGGTCCCGGTGCAAGTTGCGCTGTGCGGATTACAAGAACGTGATCGTGGCCCCGACGCTGCGGCCGAAGCGATGCAAGCTGAAAAATCGAAATGGCGCAAAAACGGGGATAAGAATTTGATCATTTTAGGGACGTTGGGCAACAACGTGCCGTTCATTGGCTTGTTCGGCACCGTGCTGGGTATCATCCAAGCATTTGACGTCCTTGAAAAAAACAAATCGGCCGCAGCGGAAACTGCTGTCATGGGTAGTATCGCCGAGGCTCTGGTCGCCACCGCCGTCGGCTTGTTGGTTGCGATTCCAGCAGTTATTGCGTTCAACTATTTTTCGCGCCGCCTCAAAGTGATTTTAGGCAGCGCCGATGAATGCGCACACACTGTGATGGCGCTGATTTACGGCACCCGCGATGCCCGTGCCAACGCGGCCAAGGACGCATAATGGCGGGCAGCAATTATCAAGACGAAGATGCGATCACTGGCATTAACGTAACGCCGTTTGTCGACATCGTGTTGGTGCTGCTCGTGGTGTTTATGGTGACCGCTAAACTCATTGTTGCGCGCGGCGTGCAGATCGATAAGCCGAAAGCCGCGTCGGGCGGCGAAGTCACCAGTCAGTTGCGCATATCGGTGGATAGATCCGGCGCACTTTTTGTGAACGGCACGGTTGTCACCGACGATGCCAGCGGTATCACCATGATTCAAGCGATCGCCAAGACGGCACCTAAAGCGATTATTGCCGGTGACCGAGCCACAGCGTATGCTGGCGTGATGCGTGCTATCGATTTAGCTTGGCGAGCCGGGGTCACCGCGATCGCACTCGAAAACGAACGGCCACCAGCTGGAACGAAATAAAACCACGATGCGCTGGGACTCGCCAATGTTACTGGCTGTCATCGGCACCGTCGCGATTCACACGCTGTTGTTCGTTGGCGCCGACGCTGTCGA
>JAYWHS010000931.1:0-2441 GCA_043777635.1 Kofleriaceae bacterium
CCCGTCCTCGATTGGCGTCGTGACGTCGCAATGGCAAAAGAACTGCGTCATTGGTTGATCGGTGATCTGCAACTCGACGGAACCACAAGGACATGGAACAGTGGTGTGCGTCGAGGCAACGTATCACAGAACCTTCGTGCCCCCCTTCCCTGTTCATCTGGCGGTAGTCATCGGAGCGTTGTAATGCGTTGTCCAAATTCGAGTCCGATTGAACCCAAATTCGATACGGACTCAGCAAAGCTCTAAAAAGTTCGAGTTGTCCACTAGCTTCGGCAAACGAATTTTTTGCGACTTCACGCTTAGCTCCAGTTTTCAATCCGCCAGCCCGATTGCTGGGCGTGGCGCTTGAGCCGAATGTCAGGATTTACCGCGATGGCAGTGCCGATGCGCAGCAGCATCGGTAAATCGTTGTAGCTGTCGGAGTAGAAGTGGCTGCGGCGCAAATCGATGTTGTGTTGGTGGGCAAAGTTTTCGGCTAAGGCGACTTTGTGCGTGCCAAAGCCGAAACCGGCGGGGCGGCCGGTAAATATGCCATCTACGACTTCAAGGCGCGACGACAACACATGCTCTATCGCTTCACCACGGGCTACCGGCGCAGCGGCATATTGGGTAGATCCAGTGGCCAACACGATCACATGGCCAGCAGCGCGATGGGCGGCGATTGCGGCTCGGCCTTGGGCGGCAACGTTGTGGGCGACGTCTTGCTGATACCAAAGTTCACATGTGCGACGCAGTTCGACTTCCGAGTCGCCGGTGAGATTTGCACAGAGCCGGGTAAAGACCGACTCCATATCGAGCAAAGCCAACTTGTACAGCGTGCTCCAGTACACAGCCTTGGCTAAGGTGCGCTTGGGCAACTCGCCGCGCCGATACATGAACTTGGTCCAACTCATGCCGGAGTCAATCCGCAGCAACGTTTTGTCCATGTCAAAAAACGCAGCGATCCGTGGCGCATCGACAACCATGATTTGATCGTTATAGCTCACGCCAGCAAACAAGCGAGGCTCAGCGCAACACCGAAGCTTCTAACAATCGAATCAAGATATTCGAACTAGCGTGGGTGACCGTGCTGGCCAGAATAGAACCTGTTGCCGAGCGCATCCAACCAAACAATAAGCCTGGGAAAAATGTGGCTAACGCGCGCGGATCACCATCTTTGGGCAAATGAATGATCGCGAACGCTGCCGCTGAAAGCACCAACGCAATACCGACGCCACCACCGAGAATGCGCCGAGTGGGTGGCCAGCGTTTTTCCAGCAGCGCGAGTAAGTAGCCACGAAAAAACAACTCTTCGGGCAGTGCCACCACGACCAATTGCACGATGCAAAACTCGGCGAAACTGTTGCGGGCCCCAAAGCTCCATTGCAATACCGGCCAATGAATCCCGGCGAGGCCATGATAGCGGGCACACAAACCGTGGGGCGCCAAGTGCATCAGCGTCGACGATTTACACGCGGCTTGATAGAAGCCAACATAAACCGCAATGAAGATCGGAAACAACACCAGCATTACCAATGCCGCCGTCGCCAGGCTGCGCCGTAGCGGCTCGGTGACAAAACCATAGTCCACCAAGTCTTTGCCGCGCCGCCAGGCAAACCAGGTTGGCACATAAAGAAATGTAACCGCGATAAGCGCGCTACCCAGATGGCCGATGGCAGGCAGCGTGATGTTGAGATGCACCAACGCCGCTACCAACGCCAGTACTAACAACCATGCCCACAGTGCTTCGCGCGCCAATTGGCTCGGGGTTGCATCGGGCCGCACCGCGGCTGGAGCGCTGGCAGGTTTTGTCAATAAGCCCACTACCGTTGCTCCGTCGGCTGGGCCCAGAAATGGAGCGAACGAGCGTACCCTCGGAGCGGGGCCCAGAAATGGAGTGAACGAGCGTACGCTCGGAGCGGGGCCCAGAAATGGAGTGAACGAGCGTACGCTCGGAGCGGGGCCCAGTTTTGCTGCCATAGCATCACCCCCCAGGCTGCATATTCTCGTGCGGTCCAACGTAAGCCCAGTAGCGGCTGCGTATACTGCATGCTTTGTTGCATGATCCAACCGTGCGCATCGATCCCAGCCGCACGACACAGCCGCACCGCGCGCCGACTATGAAACGGTTGGGTGACGATCCAGGCCGAGCGCCACCCTTGAGCTGTCATTATCGTCGCTGCGAAGCGCGCATTTTCACGGGTAGTTTGTGCTTGTTGTTCCAGCAAAATGTTGGCGCGCGGCACCCCTGCGAGCACCAAGCCGTCAGCCATCATCGCTGCTTCGCTTGGCAACCCTGGCTGCGTTACACCACCGCTGACAATGACGGCCGCAGCGCTGTAACGGTGCCACAACATCGCTGCGGTCGCGACGCGTTCATGCAGCACCCGCGACAGGGTGCCATGCACAGTGAGTGGCGCACCCAACACCAAGATGACATCGCGGTGCGCAGCCGGTTCTGC
>JAYWHS010000932.1:0-2439 GCA_043777635.1 Kofleriaceae bacterium
CGCGATCATGTGTGCGATTGATATTTCGGGATCGATGCTGGCGCTCGATTTGAGCCCGCCTAAAAAGGAACAGACCCGCCTTGACGCAGTCAAAGAAGTGTTTGAGCGCTTTGTATTGGGCGGCCGTGATTTGACGGGCCGGCCCGACGACGCCATTGGCTTGGTTTCGTTCGCGCGCTACGCTGACACGCGCAGTCCGTTGACGTTAGATCATGCGAATTTGATCGCTGCCGCACGGCAGCTGCAATTGGTCCAAGATCGCAGTGAAGACGGCACTGCGATTGGCGCGGGCTTGGCGCTGGGTGTCGAACGCTTGCGATCGTTCAAAGCTAAAAGCAAAGTGTTGGTGTTGCTCACTGACGGTGTGCAGAACTTCGATGAAATCAGCATTGATTCAGCGATCGACGATGCCCGTGCTGGCAAAGTCAAGGTGTACACCATCGGTGCTGGCACCAATGGAATGGCGGCGGTGCGGGTCCCGACTGGCGATGGCGGTTCGCGTTTGATGCAAACCGAAGTGCAAATCGATGAGCGGACGCTGGGTGAAATCGCCGATAAAACCGGCGGCAAGTACTTTCGTGCAACCGACAATGCGTCGCTCAAATCGGTGTATGAGCAGATCAACACGCTAGAGCGCACCGCGATTGAAGACACCCAGTTTGCCAATTACCAACAGCTCTTTGCCTGGTTTCTCGCTGTCGGCATGGCCCTGTTGGTGCTCGCGTTGATATTGCGTGCGACGCTGTTTCGGAGAGTGCCGTAATGTTTGATACCTGGAATTGGCAAAACCCCGAGCGAGTCCATCTAGTTTGGGCAGTGCTGCTTTTGGTGGGCGTGCTTGGATATCTGCGGTTGCAAAGTCGCGATGCGCTGGCCAGCTTTTTGTCACCCGTGATGCAGCGGCGGTTGATTCGGTCGCAAAGCACGGCGCGCCACATCGCGTATCTGGCTTTGGTGCTTGCCGCCATGGTGGTGTGTGTCCTCGCACTGATGCGCCCGCAAGCTCGCGGCGAGACCGAAACCGTGGTGCAAGCGAGCGATGCTGCGGATGTGATGTTTGTGCTCGATGTTTCACGCTCGATGTTGGCTGAAGACGCTGCGCCCAACCGGTTGGTACGCGCCAAAGCTGAAGTCGCTGCATTGGTGAAAAAACTACCGCGCCACCGAGTTGGCTTGGTGGTTTTTGCCGGTCGAGCGGTGCAACTTTGCCCGCTAACGCCCGATCGGTCATTTTTTGATTTGGTGCTCAGCGGTGTCAACCCACGTAGTGCCGGGCGTGGCGGTACCCGCATCGGCGAAGCGGTCAAAGTTGCCTTGCGCTCATTCCCCTCCGGAGTCGGGGCCAAGCTTATAGTGTTGATTACTGATGGTGAAGATCAGGAATCGTTCCCGCTCGATGCGGCCAAAGCGGCGCGTAGCGCTGGTGTCAAAATTGTGGCCGTCGGTATCGGCGACGAAAATGGCTCGCAAATCATCATCACCGATCCGGTAACCAACGCCAAAACGCCGATGATGCATGACGGGACGCCGGTAATTTCCAAGCTAGACGGTGAAACCCTGCGCAAAATGGCACTGGAAACCGAAGGCGCGTATGTGCCTGCTGGCGTTGCCGCGTTGGATCTCAACTCCATTATGGAAAGTTATGTGCGGCCGATTGTTGATAACGCCCAAGGCACGACTCGGGTAATTCCCGTCGAGCGCTTTCCATTGTTTATTTTAGCTGCGCTGGTGCTCTTGCTTGCGGCCATGGTGGTTGGTGCAGGCACCTCACGACCGGAGTCGGTATGAATTGCAAGGTACCTAGAACCACGCGCATAGTTGCAGTAGCGTTGGTGCTGGCCCTGTCAGCTGCGATGAGCGGCTGTACCCAAGGCCAGCATCGCGCCGGACGCGAAGAATATAACGCAGGGCTCGCGGCATTGGCCGCTGGTAATTTGCCCGAAGCCGAGAAGCGACTGTTGGCCGCACGCGATCAATCGATTGGCGACCCGGACTTAATGTTTCGAGCCAATTACAACTTGGGCATCGCCTATGTCCAAGATGGTGATCGTCGTCGCGCCGATAAAGATCCCGACCCAGCCAAGGCCCTTGAATTGTATGATCAAGCGATAGGTTGGCTACGCGCGGCGATCAAAGAGCGCACCGGCCAAGGAGGGGCCGAGTTGGCTGACGCGCAAGCCAATCTTGGTACCGCGCTGGCCAAACGCTCGGCGCTCAGCGACGAGTTGCGCAAGGGTGATAAGAAAATCGAAAAACGTCTCGATGCGGTGATCTCATTGCAGCGTGGCATTCTTGATCAAGCCCAGGCCGCGTGGGCCATTGTTAAGACGCAAGGTTCGCAAAACCCGCTGGCTGGCCAAGCAGAATTAACCGCGTTGGCCAATAGCCAACGTAGCGCGGGCGCAGAAGCCGGCGTGGTGGTTGACATGGCCGCCGATG
>JAYWHS010000933.1:0-2434 GCA_043777635.1 Kofleriaceae bacterium
GCTAGTGTGCTGTCGTTTGGTGGCCGCATGGTGGCGCAACGGTTGGTGGCGTGGGGTGCCGCGAATCCCGCGTTCGCGTTGGCAACGACCGAGATGGTCATTGGGTTTGCAGTGTCGGTAGATCCTGCGGACTACACCTGGGCCAACTTGTGCGAAGTATTTTCAGATCCGAAGAGTGCCGCGATGTTTCTTGCACAAATGTTGATGGACATCATGCACCTGCGCATGGCGGGGCACACTGATATGGACATGAGCCCGGCTCCACGGCGCGGTACTGCGGTGGGAGGCGAGCCTGCGGCCGGCGCACCAATGGGCAATCGAGGTGCAGGCGCTCGGCCAGCAATGCAGCCGACGGCCGCCGATGAAAGCGTGTTGCGTCAGCGCGTGCAAAAGATGCTGGCCGTGCGCGAGGATATTCTCAATGCAGCGCCGGCTTCACCAGCTAAAGCGACTACGAAGCCAGGCGCGCCGGGGCCGCACGAATCAGCGCCGCGCACCGGCAGTGTGCCGCCACCGATGGCGAGCGATGGCCGCGTGAGAATTTCGGCATCCAACATTAAATCGGCGTCGGCTCGGCTGGGGGTGACAATCGAGCTTGATGATGGCTTGCACGACGGCGTAACCGTTCATTACAGCAAAACTTCGAAGGGCGATCTAACTGTCACGCGGGTTCGGGTCGGTACGCAGGCCTTGGTTGAGGATGTGTTGGTGCATCGGACGGTGATTGATCGCGTCGAGCAGTACAACGGTGCACTTGGCTCCTTACGTAACTTGCGCGATCGCGTGCTCGCTCGGGCGAGCTACAATCCACATCCGCGCGGCTCGAAGGCGTGGGAGTCGTTTGCGGAAATCGTCAAGCTCGATGTGATGATTCAACGACGACAACAGGCAAGGTTTAAAACCGATGTCGTCGATCCGCACATGCTCGAAGCCGAAATCACTTGGCTGCGTGGTTATCGCGATCATCACGCCGCTGTATTGGGGATTGATGCGCCGGCATCCAAGGTGCCCGGCACTGGCAGCATCGGTAGCCCGGATCAGAAATGGAAGCGCGCGCTGGGCGACGAATCCGAAGTGGGCGCGATGCAAAAATTTGATTCATTAGGAAAGGCCCCGCACCAGGACCGATTACCGGTCGCCAAACCGGTGGATTCGAAGGTTGCGGCAAAGAACGCAAACTCTGGTTTCTGGGCCGATGAAAATGCTCGCGGCAATTCGGAGTGGTTTTCCGATAACGAACACGTGAACAAGGTCACCGGGTATCAGCCTGTTGTGTTCAAGAATGGCTACCCCGTTCTCGATGATTATTCGAAAGAGACTGTTTATTTGAAGCAAATGCTCGGCGACAAACGGGATTTTACGCCGTGCGATCGCGAGTTGGCTCGGCGAATGGGCAAGTTCAAGGCCGACGGCTCGCCGAATGTAACCTGGGCCCAGGACGAACGTCGCAAGGGGCTGACCTGGCACCATCATCAAGATGGTATTCGCATGCAACTTGTACCCACTGACCTGCATGAAAATATTCCCCACGCCGGCGGAGCGTCGAAGGTAAGGAACGATGACTAATTTTCCTTGGATCAAACAGACCGTTGATGAACTTCAGTTTAGATATTTGTGGCCATGCGTTATACCCAATGTTGCGGATTGGCAAAGGCTGGAGAAACATACCGGTGGCTCATTGCCGCCTGCATTTGTTTTTTTTGTTAACAACTATGGGGGCGCGATCTTGGGATGCGAAGACTGGAAGGTAGAGGCACCGATCATCGAGCCCTGTCCTTTGGGGAATGGCGTGGACATCGAGATGATTTATCCGCTACAGGCCGAGCATCGTTATAGTATTGAGGCAAAGCAAGTGCCGTATGTTGGACGCATCCCTCACGGCGTTGTAGTGTTTTCCGATGACGCTGGCGGCAATCAGGTTTGCCTCGATGTGTGCGGCGAATTCCCGGGCAGCGTGTGGTTTTGGGATCACGAGCAGCGCTGGTTCACGGGCAACCTGCAGGACGCATCCGAAGAAATCGAAGCCCAGGGCATCGACGCAAACACGCTATCAGTTCACGGCATCATTCGCGAGTGGGCGCGACTGCACCCCGAAAAATGCGATCGGCCAGCTGACTACATGGGCATGTATCGCATCGCGCCAAGCTTTGAAGCTTTTCTTAAGGGCTTAATCAAGGTGCCGTACGAGTAGAACCGCGTCCACACGCCGGTGGTACATCGAAAGAAAGGAACCAATGACCGATTTTTCCTGGGTTAGACGGACTGTCGGTAACCTGCAATTTGATCATTATCTGAGATGGCTACTGCTCGCCTTAGTCGCCTGCGGTGGCGCGACCAAGCGAGACCGGACGTATGTGGCGAGCAATGTACAGTTGTTGCCTGCGGCCCTCGGTGCGGAGCGGCTGTATCTTGCGGCCAACGGCGAGATTATAGC
>JAYWHS010000934.1:0-8199 GCA_043777635.1 Kofleriaceae bacterium
GCGCCACCGCCGGACAAGACGATGCCTTTGTCGACGATATCAGCGGATAATTCAGGCGGCGTGCGTTCAAGTACCGAGCGCACCGCATCAACAATCGCATTGACGGGCTCTTGCAAGGCTTCACGAATCTCGTCGGAATTCACCAACAAGGTTTTGGGCACGCCCGCGACCAGATCGCGACCTTTGACTTCAACGGTCAAAGGCTCGTCGAGTGGATAAGCCGAACCGATTTCCTTTTTGATAATTTCAGCGGTGCGCTCGCCGATCAGCAAATTGTATTTACGTTTAATGTACGACACGATGGCTTCGTCCATCTTGTCGCCAGCGACGCGAATGGATTTTGAAAGCACGACGCCAGCCAACGCGATGACCGCCACTTCGGTGGTACCGCCGCCGATATCGACGATCATACTGCCGGTCGCTTCGGTGATCGGTAATCCGCCACCAATTGCTGCAGCCATCGGTTCTTCAATCAAATATACTTCGCGTGCGGCTGCGGCCAACGCCGAATCACGGACCGCGCGCTTTTCAACTTCGGTGATACCTGAAGGTACCGAAACGATTACCCGTGGTCGCACCAACGTGCGCCGCGAGTGCGCCTTTTGAATAAAGTAGCGCAACATGGCTTCGGTCACTTCAAAGTCGGCGATCACGCCATCTTTCATGGGCCGAATCGCGACAATATTACCCGGCGTCCGGCCAAGCATTTCTTTAGCTTCTTTACCTACCGCAAGAACTTTCTTCGGACCCGATGAAGCGGCCTGAACGGCAACTACACTTGGCTCATTGGCAACAATTCCTCGGCCTTTGACAAAAGTAAGCGTTGTCGCTGTACCCAAGTCAATGGCCAGGTCGTTCGAGAACATTCCGTAGACCCAATCAAATAGCATCTAGTTTCTCAAAAAGGTTTGGCCAACAAAAAGGACAATGAGCTTGGAACCGTAAACCACTACTCATTGGGTTTTATTCGAGAAAAGTTGCGTTTGCGGTCGTACCGCACCCCGAAGGGACCTCGACTTAGCACGCGACTCGCCGATCATGCAAGGGAATCCAGGGCTAGCCCAGTATTGGCCAAAGCGTCCCATAATTGCACATGGATGGCGGCTTTTGCCGGGGTGTCCGAGCTCCGAGCATTGGCTGGTTCCGCCCGCTTTGGTTGCTTTTACCTGACTCGTGGTTGCAGGCTCGCACGGCGCGCCGTAGGATGCGCCGCCCCCGATTACCGGCGGGCAAGTGAGCCATTTCTATGTTGCAGAGCATGCGCAAATCCGGCGCGTCCATTTTTATCTATCTAATCTTCGGTGTTCTCATCGTGGTGTTTGTGCTCAATTTCGGGCCACAAGCTAACAGCGGTGGCGGAGGCTGTAGCAATGATGTTGCAAATTCCGCGCTGGTGGTCAACGGCACTGAGATCACACGGTCCGGCTTCGCCATCCCGTACCAGATTGCCACTGGTCCAGCTGCGTCTCGTAAGGCCCAGGTTTTCGAATGGCTGATTCGCCGCGAAATGTTGGCGCAAGAAGGCGAACGCCGTGGCCTGCGTGTCACCGACGACGCGGTGGATGAAGAGATCAAGCGCGGTTCGTTATTTTTCGATGGTCGCCGCGAAAATATTAAGAAATCACTCTTCGACGAAGTCGATGGCCAATTCTTCTTTAGCTATCCCAAGTTTCAAGCCTTAGTTGAACGCTGGCAAGTTTCAATGAACGCATTCAAAGACGCGCAAAAACGCGAAATGCTCGCAGCGATGACCGCCGACCTAATCCGCAACGGCGTGCAGGTTTCGCGCGACGAAGCGTTGCAGCAGTTTCTCTACGAGAACAACACGGTGACCTTTGACGCCGTTAAATTTCAACCTGCGTTGTACCGCGCTGCCATGAAACTTTCCGAAGCTGATGTGGCGCGTTTTGTCGCTGGCCACGAAGCTGAAATCAAAGCTAAGTTCACAGCCGACGAACGGTTGTACAAAGCGGTGAAGCCACAGCTCAGTGTTCGGCAAATTTTTATTGCGAAGCCAGTTGCGGCGATTGCACCACCACCGACTGCCGCTGGTAGCGCAGCTGCGCCAGCCGCCGCAGGCAGTGCCGCCACTCCAGCAGCACCACCGGTCCCGGCCGAAGATACCAAGTACGAAGCGATTATTGCTAAACTCACGGCCCTGCGCAACGACATCGCCACTGGCCGAGTTAGCTTTGCCGAAGCTGCAAAATCACAGTCGGCCGACGACGCCACCAAATATATGGGCGGCAACATGGGCTGGCGCACTAAGGACAGCCCACAGCTGGGCGAAACCGAACTCAATGATGCCGCCAAGACCCTCAAAGCAGGCGAGGTTTCCGCCGTTATCAAGACCGCACGCGGTGCCTACTTGTTAGTAATTGACGGTCAACGCGAAGGTGACCTCACGTTTGACCAAGTCAAAAACGAACTCGCCGTCGAACTCGCCAAAGACACCTGGAGCAAAGAAGCCGCCAAGCGCGCAGCCATCGCAGCGCTTGCGCTTGCCAAGGCTGAACTAGCGAAGCCAGCCGACGACAAAGGTCAAAAAGGCAAAAATCTTGATGGCCAGTACGAACGTGAGCAAATGAGCCCGGACATTGATCTGCAACGCATTCTCAATGACCCAAACCTGCCTGACGATCAGAAACAGCGTTTGTTACAGGAATATCTCAAGATGCGGCAACCAGCGATGAAGACCGGCTCGATCACGGTTGAAAGCCAAGACGTACAAGCCGGTTGGATGTCCAGCCAAGCTACGGTGGGATCTGGTTCTGCCGCTGCACCCGTTGCAGCGCCGGCTGTAATACCACCCACCACGGCAACCGAACCGGCGGTCCCTGTCGCGCCACCAGTTGCAGCCGCAATCGACACCCTGACGCCGTCGACGGACAAGTTGCCTGAATTTGGCCCAATTACCAAAGCTAGCGTGACTCGTTTGGGCCCGGTAGCACGGTCCAACCGGTTAGTAGATTTCGGTGAAGCCAAAGCATTAGTAGCCCTGCTATTCGACACGCTGACGCCAAACGGGCTGGCCGACGGTATCTATGAAGCTCAAGGCAGCTATGCGATCGTACAATTGGTCACGCGCGCTGAACCAGACATGAAGGAATTCGACAAAAAAGCCGATGGCATGATCCAACTAATCAAGCAGCGCCGCAGTGGCGACGCCCTGATGGGCTGGCTCAAAGACCGTTGTGAGACATTGTATAAGGCCGGCAAAATCAAACCGTCACCGTCGCTGGTGCGCGAATTTGACGACCAAGGTAAGCCCCTGCCAACCACGTACAAACCTTGTGTGTCGTACGGCGGCAGCGACGACGTAGTGGTCGAATAGCGACTAGTAAATTAGCAACGGGCCCAGTGTAGGTTTGCTAGTTAGATTCGAGTTGGTGTTAAGGCCGTTGCCAACGCGAATTGAGGTAGAGTCCGTCACTGTGGGCGCAACCGAACCAACGCGACAAGTTCTTTCACCGTTGCCTCTGCTGGTAACCGCGACAGCCGATATGGTTACGTTGGCAGGCACCGGCATCGTGGTGGGCTTACTTGATGTACGCCGCTTGGAACTCGAAGTTAAGCCGAAGCCCGACGTTACCGACCCCCTGGCCTACCAAAATTGCCGAGGCCAACTTCGCTCGTTAGCCTTGCGACTTGGTGCCCCGCATGTTGCAACTCGGTTAGAGCAAGCAACTCGAAGTTTGCTCTCGATGGGCATCAGCAACGCTGTGTTGCGTTTCGAAGATGGTTTTTTGGCCGGCCGAGTTCAGGCTGCGTCGGGGCTTAGCGTCTGCGATATTTCGTTTCGCTTGCACCTGCTGGCCAGTGGCTCGGTCGTGCGCGTGATCGCGGATCACATTTCTGTGTACGGCTATTTTCCAACGCCGGGCCCCGTAATGATTCACCGGTTACTACACGCGCTATTCACCCAAAGCGATCGCAGTGACGAACGGCGACCGTTGCATCCTTCGGTGCGCGGCCTGTGTGATTTGGAAATTGATGTCGTGCGCGATGTGTTGTGGCATTTGCTGCCGCCACATGGCTGGCGCCTACCGGCCGCCAACGGGGTGGAACTCACAACGTTAGCGATTGAGCGCAGCGGCATTGAAATCGGCTATGAACCGGTTGGCGCACGCGGGGCCAGCGATTTAGGCATTCGCCCTGCGGCGGTGGCGAGCGGTGCAAGTCATGACTTGATGCACAGCGCTGACGAGTTGTTGCGCATGGGCGATCTTGAAGGGGCGCTGGGCGGCTATCGCGCATTGCTGATCAGTGCGGGCGCGGGCTCCGATCAGGCGCGCATTATCGAACGCATCTTAGCCATCACCACCACGCGTTCAGCGTGGTTTGCCGACGCCACCGAAGTTGCGCGCCAAGCAGTTTCGCGCGCACCACAATTTGCGCCCAGTCACCTCGCGTTAGCAGCCATTGCCAATGCCACCGGCGATGCGCGCAGTGCCGCCCGCGAATACGCTCGCTTCGCCGAGCTCGCAGCGCTTGATGGCAACGAAGATGGTGCGGCGCTGGGCGCACTTGCAGGAGCGCGATTATTGCGCATGCTGGACCCACGCACCGCAACGCAACTCTTTCAACTCGCACTCGAATATGATCCAGGCTCGATTGAAGCCGCCGAAGGGGTGGCCGAGCGGCTCGCCGATGAAGGCCGTTGGCCTGAGTTGATCAAACTGTGGCGGGCCCGCGCGGTGGCAACACCTGAGCCGCACGAAGCCGCAGCGCTGCGCTTGCGACTCGCCGATGTTTTGATCACGCATGTCGGCGATCTCGACGGTGCCGAGCGTGAACTTGCCACCGCGCTGAGCTTGGCGCCCAACGATTCCGCCGGTCACGAAATGCAAGCCAAAGTATTGGCTGCCCGCGGCGACACCGCGAGTGCAATTGCCGCATGGCAGCGTGCAATTGCAGTAGCCGAAGCGCTTGGCGATCGCAAAGCGTTGGCGCGTGCGTGGACCCACATCGCGGAGATTTCCGACGCGGCCACCAGCGAAGCAGCATGGCAGCGAGCGCTTGAATTCGACCCAATGTCGCACGTTGCAATGGCCGGACTCGCCAGAGCTGCGTCAGCCCGCGGGGATTTCCAGAGTGCAGCCCAACGCTTTGAGCGGGTACGAGGGCTCGGGCTACCGTTTTTGATCGCAGCGCGTTATGAACTCGAACTCGGCCGCGCCTATCAGGCTACCGGCCGCCACGTCGAAGCCCGTACCGCATTGCGGCGCATCGCCATCGGAAAAAGCGAAATTGCCGCCCACGCGCACGCGTTGCTAGCCGAAATGTCGACGCACCCCGATACCGGGCCGAGCGACGACGGTGGGGCCCAAGCCGCACGCGAATATGAAGCCGCTATCGAGATACTTTGCGAGTTAGCCGACAACACTGCGCAAAGCACCACCAGCGGCCACAGCGCCGAGTCCGATCGGTTGCGTATCCGAGCCGCAGAAATTTCAGTCGCGCGCGCCGAGCTGCTCGAACGCCACGGCCATCTCGACGAAGCCGTAGTCGACTGGCAGCGCGCGCAACAGTTGGCGCATCGCCGTGCACCAAGCATCGAACGCCAGGCTGCGCGGGCTTTGTTAGCGCGTACCGAAACCACCGACAATTCCGACCAGCGCCTGCTGCGCATCACCGCGCTGTTGGCCACCGAGCCAAGCGAAGCCGAACGAATCGAACTGCTACTCGCGCGCATGGTCATCTGGCAACAAGCGACCCCAGCCAACCTCGCGGCCGCGTTGCTCGACGCGCAAACTGCAGTGGCCTTGGTGTCACAAGCAGCGCCGCGGATCGACGTCCTCACCGTGATCGCCGACATGCAAACCACGCTGGGCGATTTTAGCAGCGCAGCGGCCACCTTGGCGCAACGCGCAGCCGAACGCGCCGACGTCGGCGTTGCAACTGCTGTGCAAATCTCTGATGCACGGGATGTCGCTCAAGCGTGGGCCGACGCTGGCAATCTAGAAAAAAGTCTTGCCAGTGCACGGGCGGGCGTTGGGTTGGCAGAACGTGAACCGGCCGCAGCGGCCCCACACGTAACGCAGCATTTGTATCAACTCATGGGCGACGCGGCCTTTCGCGTCCGCCAGTGGCGCGATGTACAAACCACGTACAGCATGCTGCTGGCGATGGCACCGGAAACCTTGCGTGATCGCATCCTGTTTAGCCATCGGGTCGCCGTCGCTGCCGAAAAAAATGGCGATGCGGCGATCGCGTTGGCAACGATCTGGCCGTTGATGCCGCTGTTGAGCGTGAACGGTGGGACCGCCGACGCAGCGAGCAGCATTGATGATCAGTTACGCATCGCCATGTTGCGCCAGTATGCTGACTTGAGCGAAAAATCGGGTGATGCGATCAACGCCGCCCAAGCGCTCGATGCGCTCGCAACGGTGCCGACACTGTCACCTGCACAACGCGCCGACGCTGCGTACCGGGCTGGTGAGATCTATCGGCGCAACGACTTCCTCGACGAAGCACAACGCGCTCTCGAGGTTGCGCTGCGGTTGGCCGAGACTCATATGCCAGCACTTGATGCGCTCGAAGTAATCTGCAAACAACGCAACGACGACGAACGGCTCACCACCATCCTTGGTCGCAAAGTGGCCGCGACAGCCAAGTTTCCACTGCGACAAAAACCGTTGCTCACGCGCTTAGCCGAATTGCAATTACAACTCGGTCGCCCTGACGTCGCCGATCAAACCTTCCGTCGCGCGTTGGAATTAGATGAAAGCTGGCGCCCGGCCCTGCGCTACGTTGCCGATCAGCTGATCGCGACGGCTCAACCAACCTCGCTTCGTGCGCTGATTCAGCTCAGCGGTGAATTGGAATCCGATAGCCAACGCGACACCGTCACGGTGGAACAAGAAAAGCGAGCGGCGCGGCGTCAACTCGCAGAAATGTTGGGGCAACTCACCGCCGACAGCGCTAGCGAATTCCGCGATGCTGTACCGCTGCTCATAACTGCAAATCGGGCCGAACCCGACGTCGCCTTCGAAAAAGCCCTGGCCATGCTCGGCGAAACCTTACCGCCCCGGGCCGACGCTGTGCCGCTCAGCGACGACCAAGGAGATCATGCAGCGCTGGTCCAGTTTGCCGACGAGAGTACCCGCAATCGCCGTGGCAATAGCCAAACCGCCGAAGCGTTTCGGCAAGCGGCTATTGTGGCACGTAGTCAGTCGCGTTTTCGTGACGCCCTTACAGCGTTGGAAACTGCCTGTCATTTAGAACCTAACAACGCCGATGTGATTCGCGAAATTATTGAACTCGGGATGATGGTCGATGACCACGAAGCCGCAGCGCGCCACTTACAAAAGTTGGCGCAAGCCGTGTCTCCCGCCGAACGCGGCGATGTTTTCCTTGAGCTGTCCGAGCTGTGCTTTGAGCACATGGATGATCCACGTCGCGGCCGTGAAGCACTCCGACAAGCAGCCGACGCGTTTGCCCCGGGTGCCCGACGAGACGCGGCATTACGGCTACTAGCGTCCGAAGCCGGCGCTGGTGCGGCTTGGCAAATCTGTGTCGACGCACTGACTGAAATCCCCCCAAGTTCGCGCAGCGGCAGTGATCTTGAGCATCTTGCCCAAGCGCACCAGAAATTGGGCCATGAAGCGGCGGCAGTTCGCGTGCTGGGTGGCGACAAGCCGGCGGCCACGCTCGGCGGCCGTGGCGGTGCGTTGCTCGCCGCAGCCATCGAACTACGCAATCGCAAATGCGAACTGGCTCGTACGTTGGAACTTCGAGCCCAAGATTCTTCAGCTGGTGATGCCCAGACGTATTTGAGCGAAGCGTTAATTCTATTTCGCGACGGCGTCGAAGACGAAGTTGCAGTGACTCGGATCGAATCCGCACTGGCCGCACTCAACGATCGTCCGGCCACGGACCGATTGCCTTCAACCGGTGCGGTCGACCACACGTTGCTGCAAGGTCCGTTATCAGCCGCGATTGAAGACTTAACCGATGACCATTTGTTGCAGGCCTTGGCTCGTTTGCCCGATTCGCCTGTCGCCAAGCAACGTCTGCTCGAACGTTTTGTTGTCAGCCCGCAACCGCGCGCCAAAGCCCGGGCACTTTTTGAAATGTCGCGCCTCGCGCGCAAACATGAGCACGATTTGCTGCGTGCGTTTGAATTGTTGACGATTGCCCATCGGGTCGACCCATCACTGCCGGCAATTTGGCTGCCGCTCGCGGATGCCTTGATTG
>JAYWHS010000935.1:0-8197 GCA_043777635.1 Kofleriaceae bacterium
ATGGGCCACGCCCAAGGCAGTTACCAGCTCATCGAGTTGGGCATCGATCTGCACGATGCGTGTGGCCAACGTGGCTTGCTCGTGGTGACGGGCGCTGAGCCCAACCGTGGCGGCTGCGGTCGGCGTGGTAGCAGTGGTGTCGTGTTGTGTGGCGGCTGTCGTCGTACTGGCGTCGGTTGGGCTTGGCTCGATCACCGTGGTCGCGTCATTTGCAGTGGCTGCAACCACCAGGGCTGGTGCCGGTGCAACTCGCACCAAGCCGTGCCAGTTGGCGATCACCACGTCACTGTGCCGGCTATGGGCAAAGCCTTGGCCAAGCTCGGCGCCTACCAGCCACACCGGTTGATCAATGCGCTTTCGTTTCGCCAGTTTAGTTGCTGCTTCGGCCGGATCGTCGACGACAATCGCATCAAACAGCGGGCCCAGCGCAGCGGCCATATCGCGGCCTTCGTCGGCCGGCAGCGCTTCGCAGCGTTCGCGCAACAGCTCGCCGCCGAGTTCATCGCGCAGGGTGATCAAGTGTTCGTCGGCATCACCACCAACGCGGCTTAAACGCAACACTTGTTGTTGTCGATAGCCGCGCTCAGCCCGTAGGTCGGCTTGCGTCGTCAGTAAATCGTCGCTGGTTTTCCGGCTGGTGGTCCATGCTGCTTCAAGTTCGCTTTGGCTTGGTGGCGTAGTCGCTGGCCAGCAACGGCGCAGCGCTTCGAGCCATGGTCGCCACGTCGCAAGCGCGTGGCTGAGTTGTTGCAGTTCGGCGCTCAGCGCGGCTCGTTGCACCCGGCGCTCGTCGATGCGGCGCTCGGTATGCCGTGCCATCTTGGCTGCGGTTGCACCATCTTGTTCTGCCGATTCAAGTCGGGTGGCTAACGCCGCTGCGGCGCGCACCGTCGGCAGTTGCAGTGCTGCAGCGGTTTGGCGCGCTTGTTGTTGGCGCTCCGTGTTGTGCAACGTTTCGCTGAGTCGCTCGACCAGTTCGCTGCGCGCGGCGTACTGCAAATCCAACAACCGCAGCTGATCGAGCGCGACATGGGCGCGAGCTTCGAGGGTTTCCGGCGCAGGGCCGGTGTCGACACCCATCGCGGTGAGCCCGGCTTCGAGCACGGCTAAGGCACCGGTCGCGCGTTCAAAATTGCCAGCACGACGTTCACCGTCCATCGTAATGCGTTCGATCTCGGCGCGTTGTGCGCTCATCTCCTGGCACTGCGCACGAATCGCAATCAATGTATCGCTGGCCGTTGCCATCGGCACTTCACGGCCCAGTAGCTCGTTGGCTGCCGACCAACTGAAGTGAAAGCGGCGGTGTTCGGCTGCACGCAAGTGTAATTCGTCGACGCCGCGCTGCAATTCGGCCAGCCCTAGCGCTGCTCGTTCATATGCGCTTTGCGCTTGTTCACGCTCTTGCCGGCTAGCCACGCGTTCAAGTTGCGCTGCTTCGTGGGCGGCTCGTGCGCCCGCTGCGCGGTGTTCGAGAATCGCTAATTCGTCGTCGAGCGTGCCTAGTTTGGCCCGCAATCCAGCCGCCGATTTGAGCCGTTCCCACTGAGTCAAGATGCGCTCTTGATCGTTGCGGGCAGCTTGCGCCGCTTTGCTCAGTTGCACAGTCTGCCGCGTGACATTGGCTTGGGTATCGGCCACTTCGCGCAGATGCTGGGCCAAATCATTGCGCCGCAGTGCTTCTTGTTGCGCGTTGCGCTGGGCGGTGTCGGCGTGCACTTGCAGGGCGCTGGCGTGGGCCAGGTACATCGCTTGCCCAGCTTCGTAGATGCCGGCTAGTTCTTCTTCGAGCACACGCGTCTCGGCGACTTCGATGCGGGTGCGCCGGCACGCTTCGAGATTGGCTTTCATACGGCCGAGCGTGTCGCTCATCCCGGATTCTTCTTTGAGCACAAAGCCGCGCAACTCGCTGGTCAATGAGCGCGAGATGCCACCGGTCATGCTGGTGCGCAACATGTCGTTGAATTTGCTGCGATCGTCGTCGGACATCAGCCGCAATGGCGAGATGCCGCGTTCAAATAGCTCCGCGAAGTAGTCTTTGACGGCGCGAAACACCGTGACTTTGCCACCCACTGCTTTGACGTTGTGTTTGATCTCGTCGAGGTCCGGCACCACATCGGAATCTTCGTGGCGCACTAAGAAAATCGACGACAACGGCACATGATCCGGAACGCCTTCAATGCCCATCGTGGTGACATCCAGCGTTGGTTCGCTGGCTCGGGTCAGCCGCACGGCGGCGATGTAGCGGCTGCCGTCAGCAACGCGCAGATCTAACACCGTGTACGACGGCCGGCCGGGTTCACCGAGCCGGCCCCAAATACCGCGGTCGCCACCGCTGGCACCAGTTTCGCCGACGTTGGTGAAGCGCAGTCGCGTTAGATCCGGCAGCAGCGCAATGTACGCTGCGATCATGACTGTGGTTTTGCCGGCGCCGTTGGCACCTTCGAGTGCGGTGACGTGTTGGTCGAGCAAGTAACGTTCGTAGAAAACGCCCTTCCAATTAACCAGCGCCAACGCTGCGATGCGCGTGCGTGAACTCATTCGTCATCCTGATTGTCGCCAACTGCGTGATCGTCGTCGTTGGCGGCATCGTCGCGATCATCGTCGACATCGTCGCTTGGATACGTATATTCGTCGTCATCGACGTCGAGCCGCGCCAGGATGACCGGCCCAGGACTCGGTGCAGTTTCAGCGACGGGCGGTGGAGTTTCGAGCGGCGCAGCAAGTGTCGGCGCTTGTGCTGGTGTCGGAGCCACCGCCACCACAGGGGCTGATGTTGGTGCAGCCGCCGAGGTCGGCACCGGGGCAGGCGCAGTCGCGAGCACGCTTGCCTCGTCGCTGCTAGGCACAATCCGGTCGCTGGCTCGTCGACGAATCACCGCAGGCTTGGCATTGGCTACATTGTCGTCGCCTGTGGCTATGGTAGCGCTAGCCTCGTCACCTTCGGTGTCGCTATCAGCATCCCCGACAGTTTCATCAACCGCGTCGCCCAAGTCTTCAAGTGAAACATCGCCTTGCGCCACCAGTCGCGCCAACGCCTCGATCGGATCGTCGACGCCGCGCACCGGTTCGGCAAACCGCATAATCGACGATCGAATCTGCCATTTGTCGTCGGGTAATTGCGTAGCAAAGCCAAGCCCAGCCAAACGCCGAGTTGCATCGGCGATTTTGCTGCGTACTTCTTTTTGCGCGACCCGCTCGTCCACCCGTTTGCGATTAGGCAAAAACGCCCGAATCAAGGTGTCGGCACCGAGCACGGTGACCATTTGTTCCACAATGCCATCGCGTGTGATCACGCCGCCGCCTTCGACGGTGCGTGGGTCCAAGTACAACAGCGCTAATGTTTGGCCAACTAACATTTCTGCCGCACCGAGTTGCCGCTTAGGGAATTTGTCGGAGGTCGGCAGCAAGTAAAAGTAGCCGTCGGTTTTGTAGATCAACTCGCAGCCGTAGCGTCGGTACCACGCTTCAACGTGCTCTTGGCCATCGTGCAAAAGCGCAAACCACTCGCTGTCGTCGCGGTCGATATGCCGGCCTTTGCGCAAGGCTACGTCAACCGCTGGGAATTCAGGTTGCTCGATGACTTCAGCAATTGATAACAAAGCGCGGGTCATGTGGCGTCCTTTGGCTGTATCGCCCAATCTTCAATTTCGATGACATCGCTGGTCGGAGTCCAGGTCCGTTCATGCGCGCTTTGCGCCCGCGCCAGCTCCACCACACGGTGCGCGACGCGGCCAGTCATGGCGTAATGTTCGGCCGGTTCGACGTCGGCATTGACTAACGTGGTCACACCAGCCAGTGTCGCCGCACCTTGGCTCAGCGCAGCACTGACCCGGTCGGTGAGCTGTTGTTCAACGTCTTCCGATTCGTCAGCCGCCGGTACTTTTTCACGCGGCGCTCGCGGCCGTTTGACCGGTGGTAAAATTTTCACCGCCGACACGGTGCGCAACACCTGCATCGACGGTGCTGCAGCGAGGGTGAGCGAATATTTGGTGCCGTTGGCAATCTGCTCGCGCAACCGTTGCGTCAACGCTCGGCTTGGATCAAGCCGTACGACATCGCGCAAGTAGCGATGCACATATTGAAAATATTCAGACCAAGCGCGCTGCCGGGCCGAACCCCAGGCTGCGATGCGATCGATTTGTTCGATCACCTTGAGCGCGGTTTGTTCTGCCAGTGTGGCGCCAGCGGCCTGCGCCGCTTCGACCACGGTTTGCAACAAATCGATCAACGTTGCACTGTCACGCAACAACATTTCGCCAAGTTCGCGCAGCGTGGCTGCCGTCGATTCGAGCAAGGTTTGGCAGCGATCAATCGCGCCAAACCAATCTGCTTCCAATAGCTCGCGGAGTTGCAGTTGGAATTGTTCTTGCTGCAAATCGAGCCCACGCTGGCGGCGCTCAATGCCTGCAACTAGCTCGGTGATCGAAACCCCGAGCGGTGCCACCACGAGCCGTCGCCATTCGTCATCGGTGATTGCACACAACGCAGCCAGCACAACATCTTGCAGCACCTTGGCCAAGGCAGCCGTCAATACGCTCAGGCTCTCCTGATTGAGCGCTTCGTCTTGCACATAAAAATCAGCAATCGCCGAGGCCAAGCGGGTCAGCGTAAACTCACCTTGTCGAACCACCCCGTGGCCATCAACCCGGGCCAATAAGCGTTGGCCACGCAACCGCGAGATGGCATAGGTGCAGCGTTGTTTATGATTTTCCGCCGCTGGCTCGATTACCCGGCACACTTCGACAAATACATCGAGCAACTGTTGCTCGGTAAACGCTGGCAACTGCGCATCGCTGGCGTGGGTGTGCAGCGCCACCACAAATGCAATGTCGAGGGTCGAAAGCTCTAACGTCGGCCGCAGCGCGCCAATGGCTGTAACGATACGCAGCGAATTCACCTGATGAGCTTGGTCGACCCGACGTTGATGTGCAGCATCACCAGCGGCTGCATTTTCGGCATCGTCGGCATCAGAAATCGGCGTATCGGCAGAGCTAGACACCAAGGCCGTGTTGTGTAGCCGTTGGCTCGCGCCCTCGCAATGTTTTTGCCTAAGAATTGCCGACGTTTTCCGTCGCTGTCATGGCAAAAACGCGTCAGCGCGCTTACTCCGGACGCCGCAGGTTGTGCAGCACCGAAAAGAACCAACAATGCTCATCTCGCCAGCGATACACCGCTGGGGCGTGCAACAACGCGGCGGCGGCTGCGGTGAACTGCCATCCGTCAAATTCGTCGGTTGGAAATGCCTGATCGTTGTTCCACTTGGGTAGGCCACGAACTACGCCGAACATCCGCAGCAGGCCGATGTCGCGTGCCAAGTGCGGCCGGTGATTATTCGCCCATGCCCACAACCAGGTGTTGGTCTTGGTTGAGAACGAACCCACCAATTGCACATCGGCAATGCGTTGCACGATGCCGTTATTCGAAAAAGTCATCGTGCTGCGCTCAGGTCTAAAGTCCCAACGACAGTCATAAAAACTAAACTCGGCTTGGTGCGCGTCGTTGTGGTCTTGCGCTTCGTGGACCCAGCGGTGAAAAAGTTTTTCAAGCGCGGCGGGCGCTGCTGGTGCTGACAGATAGCGAATGTCGGCCTGGCTGTTGCGCTGCTTCGCGACGTCGTAGCACTCGGTACACAACGTTTTGATATCGGCGAATGTTTCGCTTTGCTTGGTCCATTTGCCGGCGCGGTTGAGTTCAACTTCGCAAGCGTCGCACCAGGCATCTGGCCGCGCTGTGGCTTTCGCCGATGAACAATGAAAGCCGCAGCCGACGCCACTGGCAATGTGCTGGCACACAAATGTTGCCTCGGTGGTTCCGTGTTGGCCGCAGACCAACGTGCGTTTTTGTTTGGTTGCCACGTCGCGATGGTAGCGTGATTGATGCGCATCGGGCGTTGGTCACCGGCTGTAATTTGCAAGCGAGGTTGGGTGAACGGTCGGCTCCCTGAGGCTCCGGAGGGCGCGACGTGGAGCTTGCGCGATTGCGCTGCGGCTGGCCGCGCGGCCGCGTAGGTTGGTGCTTGCGCGTAGCCTGATGCGCCGTCTTCGCGTCGCGGGTGGGTGCGGGATTTGATAGCGGTGAGGGGCTTTGCACGCGATTCGCGAACGGCGGGTGGGGGCGGTGCCGTGCACAGTTCACGAACGGTTCGCCGCGTGGCACGTGAGTGCCTGACTTGAATTGGCGATAGTTGTCGATCGAAATAGGTCGGTTGGAATTGGTAGCGTGCATGGTACTTCGTCCGGTTTTCGGGCTTAAATTTTTATCAAAATTTAACAATATTTTTCGATATGTGTTGACGTGTTTTTCTGGCCGAGAATCGTCGGGCTGGCTGCTCTCTGGCGAATCGCTTGTGCAGCGCCGCCATGTTCGCGGCATGCACCGATTGACGGTTTCGGTGAAAAAGTTTCATGACGCCGAGGCTTCGCGGCGTAGTGAGACAATCATAGGGACGAAAAAGCAGGTGATAGTGTTGATTTATGATGCAAGGTGCAAAGGTGGCGATCGATGTCGATGCGCTGGGTGAGCAAATCGCTGAAGTGTCAGCGCATATCGATGCGGCGATGCATCGGTTGTTAACAGCGATTCGCGAATTCGATATCGCGTCGGGCTGGCATGTGCAAGGCGCGCTGTCATGTGCCTTTGGTTAGCGTGGCGGGTTGGCTGGGATTTACCCACGGCACGCGAGCGGGTGCGAGTTTCACGGAAGTTGGCAGAGTTGCCGCTGGTCGATGAGGAATTGCGACGCGGTGCGATGCGATGTCCTATTCGCAAGCCCGAGCTATTTCGCGAGTGGCGACGGCTGACAATGAAAAACTCAGGGTTGGGTACGCCAAGCACATGCCGGCGTCGCAGCTGGATACATTGTGTCGTTCGTATCAGAATGTTCAAGCGTATGATCAAGCGCACGGGTCGGCGGCTGGGGCGATGGCTGGCGCGGTGGCTGCTGCACAAGTTGCAGCGCAGCGCACGGTGACTCGGCGTCCTCTCGACAACGGCATGGTGAAGTTTGAAATTGTAGTCGCCAGCGACGAAGCGGCGATCGTTTGGGCGGCGCTCAATGCTGTAACCGCGAGTGCAGGTACGGAACAAACACCTGTGGATTCGTCGCTTGCAGAACCGTCGACGGCAGAACCGTCGCGCGCAGACCAGACTCCCGCAGAACCGCGATCCGCAGGACCGTCGCGCGCAGAACATTCGAACGCTGCGCAGACTCCTGCGGAACACTCATCTCTACACCGCCAACCGCGAAAGCACCAACGTCGGCCGACCGTGGCCGGCAACGTGCCGATGTGTTCATGGACATTGTCCAGGATCGCGTGCGTGGTGGCCGACCGCAACGCACGCCGATCGAAATCATCATTGACGTGCCGCACGCCGTGCTACACGGTTCAGCGGAACCGTTGGATTTTGCCATGATGGCCGACGGCGAAGTCATCGCGATGGCAACTGCCCAACGCTTCTGCTGCGACTCGGGTGTAGTAGTTGCCCACCTCGACGCGCAAGGTGCGCCACTGTCCATCGGTCGCAAAACTCGCACGATTCCAGCCGCAATCAAGCGTGCATTACTGCTGCGCGATCGCACCTGTCGTTTTCCGGGTTGCACGCACCGCCGCGACGTCGATGGTCATCACATAGAGCACTGGGCCAACGGCGGCGAAATCGCGCTGTCGAATCTGATGTTGTTGTGCAGTGCTCACCACCCACTGCTGCACGAAGGCGGCTGCCGCGTTGAATCAAATCGGACTGGTGGCTGGAATTTTTTCGATCATCGCAATCGGCTTATCGACGCGCAACCGGCTTGCACAAGGGCGAACAACACTGGCGCGCGAAGTTGCCTGGCGGCGTTGCACGACGCCCATACGGGGCTCGCTAGTACGGCTAAAACCAATGTGTCAAAATGGAATGGCGAACCGATCGATTACGCGACGTGCATCAACTATTTGGTGGGATACGCGGCGGTCGCGAGCGCGTACGCATGTTAGCTCGGAGCGCGAACACGGCATGCAAAACACCGCAGCAGCATTCAGCGCCACGGCGTGCGTTACGCCGTGGCGTGCATCGCGGGTAAGCGGCGGCCGCTACGAATGTCGCCATAGCGTTTCCACCGGCACGTAACATCGAACGTTGTTACGCTTGCGGAGCTGCGGGTTCGCTCGCGACCGGCGCAACAACGACTGCTTCATTGCTGTCGAGCCAGGCT
>JAYWHS010000936.1:0-8195 GCA_043777635.1 Kofleriaceae bacterium
CATAGTGGCTACAACGACGCTGAATTGGTCGTCGGCGCGGATTTTGTCAGGTGACATTCTTCTGCAATCGCAACCAATTCGCCAACGGTGCCGGCCAAGCGCACCGCGCTCGGTAGTATGCCAAACGCATCGCGGTAACGACCGCCAATGACCAACACGCTATCTCGCTTGAGCATGGCATCGATAAAGGCGGGCATGGCTCCCGCGATTTCGGGGGTCGGTGGTGCCGACAAGCTGAGCCACACTAGCTTGGCGTTTTCGGCGACGGCGGCTTGGCTCAACACTTCGAGGGGCGTCTCGGCACCGAGATTGACCGCGCGCATGCCGGATTCGCACAGCGCTGCTGCGCACATCATGGAAGGCACCACGTAAGGGTCAGCCGAGGGTGCACCACCGACGGCAACCGCTGCGCCGTCGGCGAAACTTACTAAGGATTTCAACGTACCGAGCGCATCGATACATATCGCCGTGGCCCGATGTTCGATCATCACACCGTCACCGGTGTGGCGCCACATGTTGCCCATATGGTTCATCGCGGCGCGGATCGGCCCATCACAAATCGCAGCGATGCTGGTGCCGGACAAAAAACGCGACACCAACGCAGCGACTGCGGCTTGGCCGCTACCGTTAACCAGCAAGGACGTCAGCGCAGCATCCATGGAGTTTTCATTTGATGGCAGTCCGAGCAAATCCGGGCGCACCACCGTCGATTTAGTGTCACGAATAAACCGTACAGCTTCGGTCAAAGCGATGCGGCGATGGCCGCCATCGGTGCGTGATACATGAATTTTGCCGGCGTCGGCCCATCGTTTGAGCGATGACTCGCTAACCCCAATGGCATCGGCGAGTTGTCTTGGTGTGATGAGCTGCAACATGTCTGGTAGACGCCGGGGCAAGGTGGGGCGTTACACCGCAGTCAATAACGCACGATCTCGATTTCTGGAGCGCTCCCTAATATCAGAACAGTTTCCTATATTTAGTCAATTCGACTGAATTCCGAGAGGATTCGTGAACGATTAGAACGAATTTATTCATTGACGTGAACGAATTGGATGATTATACATAGTTCATGAACGATTTGAACGTTATCTCGCTCATCCAATCATCCAAACCGTCCATTGATTTGGAGCGCATCGCGCGCGGAGTTCGCGAGATGTTGATTGGCGCCGGTGAGGATGTCGAGCGCGAAGGGCTGCGCGAAACCCCCATGCGGGTCGCGAAAGCATTCGTGGAAATGACCGCAGGGCTGCGCGAGACCGCTGATGCCCATCTCAAGAAAACCTTTGCTGAAGGTCACGGCGACTTAGTGCTGGTGCGCGACATTGAGTTTTCCTCCATGTGTGAGCACCACTTGCTGCCATTCTGGGGCCGCGCTCATATCGCTTACGTGCCTTCTGACAACCAGGTGGTTGGCCTTTCGAAACTGGCTCGCACGCTAGATGTGTTTGCACGCCGACCGCAAGTGCAGGAGCGGTTGGGTCATCAGATTGCTGAAGCGATTGAAAAATCTTTGTCGCCGCTGGGCGTGTCGGTGATTCTTGAAGCCGAACATATGTGCATGGCGATGCGGGGGGCGCAAAAGCGCGGTGCCAAAACCACCACGACTGCGCATCGCGGCGTGTTCGCCAACGACGCTGCCCGCCGTAGTGAGTTGTTAGCTTTGATTCGCAATCAACCGTAACGCGTGCGCCGTTGCGCTCGCATCCCCAATTTTCCCGTCGATATCCAACCTCAGGATTCAATATGCAAAAAACCGCTATCAGCCCATCTGCCGCATCTTCCGTCGCAAGCAATGCCGTTTCTTTTAGCGCTGCGGACCGAGCGTTTGTGTTCTCGGTGGCGCGGCGCTATGTACGTGACGATCAAGATGCCCATGACATCGCGCAAGACACGTTGCTCAACGCGTACCGCTATCGGGATTCGTTTCGTGGCGATTCCCAGTATCGCACCTGGTTGTATCGCATCGCGACCACCACGGCGCTATCGTTTTTGCGCTCGGCCAAACGCCGCTCCAACCGGTTGGCTGGGGCCAACTCTGATGATGTAACCGCCGCTGCATTTGGCGAAAGTTCGCCAGCACCGGAACAGCAATGTTCGAGCAAAGAACAAGTTGCCAAGTTATTGCGCTGCGTGTCGCAATTGGCGCCGGCATACCGCGCGGTGGTTGAGCTGCGCTGTGAAGATCTGAGTGAGCATGAAGTAGCGGGCCAGCTCGGTCTCACGGTGTCCACCGTGAAAATTCGGGCCCACCGCGCCCGCAAGATGCTGCGCGAACAACTGGCTGAACAAGTCGCGGCCTAGTATTGCTTGGTACCAATGCCGTACACGTAAGCGTACGTGATCGAAACGCCCACGCTTTCCTAGATCGTCTTGAACGTACTCGGCGCTCTGACCACGAATCTTGGGCCATCGCGCTCGTAACATGCGCAACGCGTTGTACGGTTTTCCAGCGTTCGCTGAATGAACTACATAGAGTTGGCCCTGCGCGGGTTGCTGCGATGGTCAGCGCCTAGGCGCCTCGTTGGAGAAGCTCCGTTCCCGTGGCGCGAGCGCCGTGGTCCGAGCACCGAGCCTGACCCTACGAACACTGAAGGTTGTACCGACGTTCAATCCGCCCTGCAAAAAATCGTTTTGGGCTGGAGGCGACGGGAATAAACCTGCGGGCAGGCTGGTCTCCGACGCAGCACCCTGTTGCGTGCATCGAAGGACCAGATATGTCACAATCCATCTACACCGTGTCGCAAGAACCGCCTCGCGTCGTATTTAGAGAATCACCTGCAACCAAGATTCTCGCCGTGCTGTTGTTGGTTGTGGCTGGAGCGTTGGTTTACACCGTGACGCAATCGCGCAAGCAGTCGCAAGGCGTTGTGGCGCTGTCACCACGGCCGGTGATTATTTCAGACCAGCTCGGTGCCGACGAGAAATCGACGATTCAAGTGTTCTCCAACGTCAACCCCTCGGTCGTCCACATCACCAGTATTGACGCGCGCCGCAACCGCATGAATCTAGACATCACCGAGATTCCGCAAGGCACCGGCACCGGGTTTGTGTGGGACACTGCGGGCCATGTGGTGACCAACTTTCATGTCGTGCAAGGTGGCAATCGGGCACAAGTCACGCTGCAAGATGGCAAAACCTATGCGGCCAAAATCATTGGTGCCGCGCCTGATAAAGATCTCGCGGTGCTACAAATCGATGCACCGCCGAGTAAATTGTTACCCATCGTAGTGGGCCGGTCGGCGCCGCTGCAAGTTGGGCAAAAGGTCTTGGCGATTGGCAACCCGTTTGGGTTGGACCATACCTTGACCACTGGTGTGATTAGCGGCTTGGGCCGAGAGATCAAATCCGTCACGCAACGTTCGATTTTCGACGTGATTCAAACAGATGCGTCCATTAACCCGGGGAATTCGGGTGGACCTTTGCTGGATAGCGCCGGCTCGCTGATCGGAATCAACACTGCCATCTACAGCCCGTCCGGGGCCAACGCTGGCATTGGGTTCGCGGTGCCGGTCGACACCATTAACAGCATCGTGCCGGAGTTGATTCGCAACGGCAAAATTAGCCGTCCGGCATTGGGTATTAATACGCTCGGCGATTCATTGGCCCAGCAGCTCAAAATTGAAGGCGTGGTGATTCAAGATGTGGTGCCTGGCAGCGGCGCTGCGGTCGCCGGCCTAACTGGCGTGCAACCAGCGAGCAATGGGCAGTGGGCGATGGGCGATGTCATCGTTGCGCTGGGCGGGCTCGAAGTGAAAAAATTATCCGACCTGCACAAAGCGCTGGATGCCCAAAAAGTCGGCGATATCGTCGATGTGACGGTGATGCAAAATGGCCAAAAACGCACAGTCAAAGTTACGCTACAGCCCGCGCTGTAGTCCGCACTACGGCGTGGATAGCGACGTGTCGGTTAGGCTTGGTGCTTGTTTGCGAACTACCCGGCTGCCGACGGTCTGGTTAAGTGCTTGCCAGGCGGCGGTCACCTCGGCAGCATCAAGGCCTTCAAAGGTAACCATCACTTTGAAATCGCGTTCGGAAAATCGCGGATAACTACCGAGTCGCACCCCCGGAAACGCTGCCACGATGGCGGTCATGTAATCAGCCACGTCACCTTCGTCACAATCGAGATACAGCCTGGCCACGGTGACTGGTTGGCCACGAAACCGGTCGCGAATGTCGACAAACTTGCGGCGAAACAGCGCCGGTACACCTGGCAAAATATGGACGTTGCGCATGGCGACGACCGGCCAGATTTTGTCATGGCCGTACAGCAGCTCAGCACCGACGGGGGTCTCGGCAAGGCGAAGATTGGCCTCGGCCAGATTTGCACCGTAATAACCGCGAACTTTCGCTTCTAGCTCGGGATGGCGCGCGACCGTGGTGCCAAACGCTGTGGCAATGCCAGCCATAGTGACGTCATCGTGGGTTGGGCCCACGCCGCCCGACGTGAACACCCAGTCGAACCGCGCGCTGGCTGCGGCGACGGTGGCCGCGATATCTGAAATGTCGTCAGGAATTGTATCGATGCGGCGCAGGTCAACGCCTAACGCACGTAGCTCGTGGATTAGGAATGCAGCGTTTTCATCGGCAAACTTGCCGCTTAAGATTTCGTCGCCAATGATGACGATCCCGGCCGTTCGCACCGCTGTAGCGTAGCAGAGTCGGCCTGCGGCGCAGCGGTTCTACTTACTATTGTTGGCGGCTTTACCAACGGCGATGCCCTTGGTAAGAGGGTGCATGCTCGGTATGCCCACTAGCGAGATTGTGCTTCGTGGTGGCCGCGTTTTCGATCCGTCAGCGTTGAGCGGTGGCCATGGCGCCACCAGCCAGGCGCTCGATATTCGAATTGTCGCTGGTCGAATAGTTGAACTCGGGCGCGGTCTGGCGGGCGGTGCGAACGCAACAATCATTGATGTTACCGGTTTGTTAGTTGTGCCGGGTTTCATCGACCTGCATGTGCATTTACGCGAGCCAGGGCAAGAGTACAAAGAAGATATTCAAACCGGCACGCGCGCTGCATCAAAGGGTGGCTTTACTCAAGTGTGCTGCATGCCCAACACCAAGCCGGTCAACGACCAGCGCAGCATCACGGAACTCATCGTGCGTCGGGCTCGTGAAGTCGGGACTGCGCGAGTTCATCCGATTGGTGCGATTACCCAAAATCTCGAAGGCAAAGCCTTGGCCGATATCGCCGACATGAAAGATGCCGGCGCGGTGGCGATTTCCGACGACGGCCGGCCGGTGATGAACGCCGGGCTGCTGCGTCGTGCGATGGAATATGCCAAGACATTCGACCTGCCGGTGGTGCAGCACGCCGAAGACCTTGACCTGGCCGAAGGCGGCGCGATGAATGAAGGCGCGGTGGCGACCCGCATCGGCATCAAAGGTCAGCCGGCGTGCGCTGAAAGCAGCATGGTGGCGCGTGATTTGGAAATTGTGGCATGGACCGGCGCGCGCTACCACGTTGCGCATGTGTCGACCGCACGTACCGTGGCATTGGTGCGAGATGCCAAACGACGCGGCTTACCAGTAACCTGTGAAGTTACTCCGCATCACTTGGCGCTCACCGACGAAGCCTGCGCGCACTACGACACCAACACCAAGTGTATGCCGCCATTGCGTACGGCTGCGGATCAAGAAGCGCTGTTAGAAGCGCTAGCCGACGGCACCATCGATTGCATTGCGACCGACCACGCGCCGCATTCGTTGGTGGAAAAAGATGTTGAGTTTGAATGCGCAGCACCAGGCATGTTGGGGTTAGAAACCGCAGTCCCGATTATTTTTGATTTTGTCCGCATGGGGGTACTAACCGAAGCGCGTGCAATTGCCGCGTTCACCACCGGGCCTGCCAAAACCTTTGGGTTGTCTGGCGCAAGTTTAGCCGTCGGCACGTTGGCGGATATCGCGGTGATCGACCCCGAGCGCCAGGTGGTGATTACCGCCGACGAACTGGTTTCGAAATCCAAGAACACACCGTTTTTAGGCCAGCGCTTGGCCGGCCAAGCGGTGTTGACACTGTTTGAAGGTCGGGTTGTGCATGATGCTGACGCACGAGCTCGAAGCCTATGGGGAGAAGACCTAGTATGACGATGGCCGCGATACCTGCAATGCCGCGCTGGCCGGCGGCGTTGGTTTTTGAAGATGGTTCGATTTTTCGTGGCATTGGCTTTGGTCGATGCGGTGAAGCCATCGCTGAAATTGTTTTCAACACGTCGATGACCGGTTACCAAGAAATCGTGTCGGAGCCGTCGTACGCCGGTCAAATTGTCGTGATGACGGCCAGTCAAATAGGCAATGTCGGCTGTAATCCCGGCGATCACGAAGCAGCCCGTGCGGTTTGTGCTGGCTTGGTTGTACGTGAAGTTTCGCCGGTGGTTTCGAATTGGCGAGCCACAACGTCGTTGCCGCAATGGCTGGACGACGCTGGTATGCCCGGTATCGACGATGTTGATACTCGCGCAATTACCCGATTGTTACGGACCAAAGGGGCGATGCGAGGTGCGATTACTCCGCATGTGAGCGACCTTGATGCAGTGCTGGCGCGAGTGCGCGCAGCACCGTCGATGGACGGGCAGGACCTGGTGCCGCGCGTGACGTGCGCGGAAGCGTACGTTTGGCAAGGTGCACAAGCTGGTAGTTGGCAAGCTCTTGATGATGGCCGCGCTGTGCCGCTCATGCCGGAACGCTTTCATGTGGTCGCGTATGACTTCGGCATCAAAGAAAATATTTTGCGGCAACTGCGTGATGTTGGCTGCAAAGTCACCGTGGTGCCTGCAACCACCACGGCGCAAGCGGCGCTTGCCCTGGGTGCCGATGGGTTCTTTTTATCCAATGGGCCAGGCGACCCGGCGGCGGTAACCTACGCAATTGCCGCAACGCGCGAGCTGGTTGCCTCTGGTAAGCCGGTGTTTGGCATTTGCTTAGGCCATCAGATCTTGGCGCTGGCGTTGGGTGCCAAAACCTATAAGTTGAGATTTGGTCATCATGGCGGTAATCACCCAGTCAAAGACCTCGTGACGGAAAAAGTCGAGATTACTGCGCAGAATCATGGCTTCGCCGTCGAAGAAGCTAGTTTGCCGGCCGGGACCGTGTGTAGTCATCGGAATCTATTTGATCAATCGGTTGAAGGCCTGGCGGTTGTGGATCGGCCGATTTTTAGCGTGCAGTATCACCCGGAAGCTTCGCCGGGACCACATGATTCACATTATCTGTTTGTCCGGTTTGCGGACCATCTGCTAGCGGCGCGCGCGCGCGCGGCCGTTTAATGTTTGCGCACCTTGGTGACGCTGAACTGGCCGGGTTATCGACGCCCGCGCAAATTGAACGCACGCTCGATGCGTTAGTTGCCGGTCACGGCGTAGCCGACGCGACGGTTGGTTTGGCGCGTAAGCATTACGAGGCTACACGCGGCAATGTCCACCAAGATGAAGAGTTGTGGGAAATCTGGAGTGCCGGCTTTGTCGAATGGTTGGTCATCGAATGTACGTCGGTAACTGACGGGCCGGCGTTGGCGCGCGCTGGTGCGATGCAGTGGCGGCAACGTGGCGACCTGCGTGCAGCGATCGTTGCCAGCGCGTTGGCCACTAGCCATCGCAGCTTGTTTGAGATTATGGCGATGCGCGACGGCCGGGTCGAGCTGCTCGATTTGCTCGGCGGTGCTAGCTTTTTTGTGGTCGAGCCACGCTCGATGGTTGGGGTCGAAATCGGCGATGTGGCCGAACTGCGCTTGGTCGGCGTAGATGAAGACGTGTATTTCGCCAAGACCTTTGTGTACCATCCCAAGGCCGCGCGCGATGACATCGTTGCGCACGCGCAAACCGTGTTGCGCCAAGGCGGTGCCAGGCTTGACGCCGTCGATGCAATCGCGGTGCTACGCGCGTATGTGCCGCGTTACCGACATTTGCCGCCGGCTCGAATTTACAAAATGGGTAGCAAGCTGACGTAAGGGCTTGTGCATGAATTACTGACCCAATATTTGTGTCGAGCCACGTGAATGGCAAGGCGCGAGGAAGGCGCATACCCGTCGGTATGTGCCTGACGAGCAACGCGGCCAGTCACGAAGGATCGGCACAAAGAAGGGTCAGTAATTTAAGCACAAGTCCTAAGGGTCTGAGTAAAAATTAAAGATACTATTGACAAACAGTGAAAAAAGGATCCTACCTGTGGGATGAATGCACGCCAACGGAAACAAGCAGAGC
>JAYWHS010000937.1:0-2430 GCA_043777635.1 Kofleriaceae bacterium
AGCAGCACTCCAACAGCGATTAAGATCAACGTAACAGTGAATGACAAGGAACCCATGACAATGGCGCAGTGCGCCGTCGGCAACCTACCGCACCGTCAGGTTTCGCGCTAGGAGTCTGGTGTTAAACGGTTGCGGAGCCCATCTGCTGCGTTGTCTACAACAGGGCTATGCCCGCTTCCTCGGCGTTGCCGATGAATTCACCCGCGCGTCCGGGCCTCACATACATGAGTATGCTGCGGTCAGGTTCGCACTCCGTCTTGCATCTGGACTTCCTCACTCGTTTAACACCAGACTCCTAGCGCCGGTACGGCCACAAGTGGAGCGAACAAGCGCACGCTCGGAGCGGGGCCAGGAAATGGAGCGAACGAGCGCACGCTCGGAGCGGGGCCAGGAAATGGAGCGAACGAGCGCACGCTCGGAGCGGGATTTAATGCAGGGTCAATGCAGGGTCAATGGTCGACGCACGGTAGCGGCAATACCACGCGAAAGCGCGACCCTTGGCCGGCCGTGCTAGTGACCGCAACCATCCCCTTGTGAGCTTCAACATAGGCTTTGACCAGCGTTAGCCCGATGCCGGTGCCGCCGTAGGCCCGCGTTGAGCTTGGATCGACCTGATAAAACGGCTCAAAAATATGCACCAGCTTATCAGCTGGAATACCGACCCCATAATCCACCACGTCCAATACTAACCCGCCATCGCTTAGCAGTGCGGCATCGACGCGGACCACGATTTCGACAACACCACCATCCGGCGAAAACTTTACCGCATTGGAAAGCAAACAGTTCACCACCTGGCGCAACTGCCGCGGACTGCCAACCACGCGCTCATCGGTTTGCGCACTGACTTGAATCTGCAAGCGGCGATTGTGAATCGTTGGCGTGAGCGTTGCGAGTTCACTGCGTACAACCTCGGTCAACGAAACCAACCGCGGTGGCTCACGGCGATCAGCGTCCAGCGTGGAAACATCGAGCACCGAGGTAATCAATCCTAGCAGCTGTTCAGATTTGCCTAAAATTGTCGCTAAATACTCTTTTTGCTCCGGCGTGATGGGCCCGGCAAATCCATCCACCATCATTTCAGTAAAGCCAATAATGGCAGTCAACGGCGTACGCAGCTCGTGTGACATGTTGGCCATGATGTGCGCTTTGAGTCGATCAACTTCGCCGAGCCGAGCTACCGAACGAGCTAGTTGTTCGTTGGCCTGCGTGACCTCACCAAAGTTTACATCCATCGCGGCTTCGTGGGTTTGCATCGCAACTTCGCGACCAAAACTTTGGTGCGCAGCAATTTCCAATGACGTTTGCATCGCTGCAATAATGCCCAGGTCGCGTGGCTCGGTGCTGCGCCATCGAATCACAAACGCCGGTTCGCCAACGCATGCGACGATGACTTGCTGAGACGGCGATTCGAACGCAGCGCTATCGCCTGCGACCATCACGGTTGGCGCGGACGCCAAACAAATTGCCAATGGTCCAGCGAGTAGCGGCGCAAACCCGCGACAAATCTCGGCCAATTCATCCACTGTCAACAAGCGTTGCGGCACCACCATCAACGGGTCTTCCCAGCCGGCACTCACAATGCCGGCCCGCCAATTTGTGCGCTCAACGCTTCAATAAAAGCTGCGCGTGAAATTGCAAAGCGGGCGGTTAGGTCAAGTTGTTTGTCGAGCTGCCGCCAAACCGCCGCGGTGATCGCAAGAAACGTCTCAACTACGCCTTGGCCAGCCAACGCCGACGCTGGCAAAAACGGAATTTCTGCAACTGCGCCACCGAACTGATGCGGGGCGTCGACGAACCGATCAATGCCTTCCCAGGTGACAGCGTCGCTCAAGTCACGTTTGTTGTATTGCACCACAACCGGCACATTCAACCCCGCACCGATCAGGTTGCGCTGTAAATTGTGCCAGGCACTGCGGTTATTTTCGATTTGCGAAGCGCACGAATCAGCGACAAACACTACGCCGTCAGCACCATGCAGCACAACCCGGCGCGTTGCTTCATGCGCGGGTTGGCCTGGCACGGTGTAGACCTTGACGCGAAACGAAAAGCCAGACCCGCGAAAGAACAGCGGCAGCAGATCGAAAAATAGCGTGCGGTCGTCGCGGGTATCGATGGTCACCAGACGGCCGCGGCCGGCCGCATCAACCCGACCGTGCAACGTGCGCAGGTTGCTAGTTTTGCCCGACAACGGCGGACCGTAATAGACAATCTTGAGCGTTACCTGCCGCTCTGCAAAGTCTACTTGCGCCACAACCAAGGGTAGCGCCGAGCTGGGTCCGGTTCAATGGCCAGTACGCGGTATCCCCAAGGGAGCAGCAGGCGCGATGGTAGGCGCTTGCAGTACACGTGTCAGGACAACGCCGCTAATCAGCAAGAATAGGAGTATGACCACCGCGCCCACGACTGGACTAACTTTCTTGGTAGCGAGCG
>JAYWHS010000938.1:0-8186 GCA_043777635.1 Kofleriaceae bacterium
GCCGGCATGTTTATCGTGCGAGCCCTGGTGGGCGTCGGCGAAGCAAGTTTTGTAACCCTTGCACCAACCATCCTCAACGATGTTGTTGCGCCTGCAAAAGAAGGCCGCGCCCTCGCCATCTTCTTTCTTGCGGTCCCGCTCGGCGGTGCGTTGGGCTACCTCATCGGTGGGTACATCGGCAAAAACTACGGCTGGCGCGAAGCTTTTTTCGTCGCTGGTGGGCCAGGTGTGGTGTTAGCACTGGTCTGCCTACTGATTGCAGAACCGGCCCACAAGGTCGCTGTTGTTAAAGCCAAACTCATCGATACCGCGCGCGAGCTGTTGCGCATCCCCATGTTTCGCATTGCCGTGATTGGCTACTGCGCCCACACCGCCGCAGTTGGTGCGTTTGCGTTTTGGGCACCGAGCTACCTCGTTAACCAATTCGGTCTCGATCTTGAAAAGGCCAATTTTCGATTCGGGATCATCATCGTGGTGGGGGGCGCCATCGGCACCCTCGTCGGCGGCTGGTGGGCCGACCGTTCGCAACGCCGCTATGACCAAGTCACCAACGATACAGCGCACGACGCGGCACACAATCTCAGCGGCATGGGTGCCTTACTCAAAATCTGCGCGCTTGGTGTCGGCGTTGGCGGCGTTGCGGCATTCGGCGCATTTGCATCGCCAGATGCCACCCTGTTTTTCGCGTTGGTATTTGTATCGCTCATCGGTGTGTTTTTATCGACCTCGCCGATTAACTCGGTGATGTTGCGCAGCGTGCCAGCCGCGCAACGGGTGCCGGCCATGGCGCTATGCATCTTTATGATCCACGCTTTTGGTGATCTCTGGTCGCAACCGGCCCTCGGTAAGATCGCGGATGTATTGCCAATTCGCCTTGCGATGATGCTGTTGCCGGTGGTGCTGTGCCTGGCTGCGGTTTTATGGTGGCCACGCAAATCGGCGCTCCGGCAATCCTTGCCCCAAGCGCAGTTACGTGGCTAACTTGCCCGTTCATGAGCCGCCAAGACGACCAACCGCCGGGTGGTGAACCCACGCCGGGCACGCTTGACGCGGCCAGCACCGAAGTACCAATAACCGCTGCACCGGGCGCACCATTCGAAGCGCTGTCGGCAGATACCGAACCGTCCGCTGCACCAGCAATCGTGCACACAATGGCAACCGAGCCGGTGGTTCGTGCCGCAACAATTCCAGCGCCAAGTCTGATTGGCACTCCACCGCCAGTGAATGTCCCGGCCGCACCGTCGACCGCGCCAGGCACGCCAAGCCAAGTCTCGACGCTAGCAACCGCAAAAGTGCATCGCCGACGCGTTGAAATCAGCAATCGTGCCGACGGTGGCGTGGTGTATTGGACGGCAAAACTGTACGCCTTCGTCGGTGCAGTCTTCATCGCAGTTGTGATCACCGCAATGCTGTTTGCGTATCGTTACGCCGCCAACAGTGCTCCACCGATGCGTGAATTTGCGACCTATGCCAGCGACACACCCGCAGTGTCGCGAGTCTATGCCGCTGACAATACCCTGCTCGCCGAATTCGCCAAAGAATGGCGCCAGATCGTGCCGTACGAAAAAATCCCCCAACAACTCGTCGATGCATTTTTAGCCGTCGAAGATCACGATTTTTTTGCTCACGGCGGCATCTACATCAAAGGTATCGCGCGCGCTGCTTGGAAAAATATCACCGCTGGCGACTTTGCCCAAGGTGGCTCAACCATCACGCAGCAAGTTGCCAAACAGTTTCTCGGTGCCGAAAAATCGTTGGCGCGTAAAGCCAAAGAAGCGGTGATGGCGCGTCGGTTGGAAGCCAAATACTCCAAAAAGGCAATTCTATCCGTCTACCTCAATCACATCTATCTTGGTGCTGGCGCCTGGGGCGTGGCCGCCGCTGCGCAACGGTACTTTCAAAAAAATCTCGACCAACTCACGCTCGCCGAGTGCGCGTTGATTGCGGGTCTAGCCAAAGCACCGACGGCATTTTCGCCCTTGCGCCGCTTGCCGCAAGCCATCAGCCGCCGCAACGACGTGCTCAACAAAATGTTGACCTACGGATTTGCCAACGCCGACGATGTTGCCGCTGCCAAAAAGCAAAGCGTCGCCCTGCATCCCTACCGCGACGTATTTCCCGATCGCATGCCGTATTATGCAGAACACGTTCGGCGCTACATCACCGAAAAATACGGCAGCGATGATTTGTTTGCCAATGGCATGCGGGTCGAAACCGCAGTCGAGCCCGTGTGGGAAGCCGCCGCATATGAAAACGCTGATTTCGGTGCGCGCCATCAGGACAAACGCCAAGGCTGGCGTGGTCCCGAGTGGACCCTCGACGGCTCGGCCCGAGAACTGTTCGTAAAGCGCCAGCAGCAGCTGTACGGCGACGGCACGTTGCAAATGCACAAGCGCTACCTAGCGTTGGTTGAAAAAGTTGATTCCGAAGGCGCTAAAATTCGCATCGGCGATCGCGAACTCGATTTGCCGCTGCGCAACATGCGCTGGGCTTCGAAGTGGCAAGCCGGCAATGCCGAAAACGATATCGAAGTTGGCAGCGCCACCCGCGTGGTCAAAACTGGCGACGTGGTGTGGGTGTCGCGCGAAACCCGTGTGCTCGGGACCTATCGCGACTGGTCGATTCCCGATGGCCACAACCCAGCGTGGATGGTGCATCACGACAGCGCCGATGACCAAGCCTGGGACGACAAACATCCGGCTACGATGCAACTCGAACAAGTCCCGCATCCGCAATCGGCAATATTCACCGCTGATCATCGCAATGGGTATGTGGTTTCCAAAGTTGGCGGATTCGACTACGACCGCTCCGTGTTCGACCGCACCGTGCAAGCATGCCGGCAGCCAGGCTCCACCTACAAACCAATCTACTATTCGCTCGCGCTCGACGAAGGTTACGGATTCGACACCGTGCTCAATGACGTACCGGTTTCGATCGTCGATCCCGATACCGGCGAAACCTGGACCCCGACCAACCTTGGTGACACGCTTGATGGCGACGTTACGCTTGAGTACGCAATGGTGTATTCCAAAAACATTCCGTCGGTGGATATTTTCCAACGGCTTGGTGCCAAAAACGTTGAAGCGTGGGCTCGCCGGTTAGGCTTCACTACTAAAATTTTTGCCGACGATGCGCTGGCACTCGGCGCCTCATGTGTACACCTCGATGAAATGGCCCGCGCGTTTACGCTGTTTGCCCGTGGTGGGACGTGGTGGCCGCGACCTAAGGGTGAAGAAAAAGACTGGGTCTATGTCCGACGCATCGTCGATCGCACCGGTGCGGTAATTGAAGACAACACCGTAGCCGATGACCCCCAACTTGACGCCCGTGACCGGCTGGATCGAATTGCGGCGTTGGCCGGCCGGGCCGCACCACGCGCAATCGCTGCACGCACTGCGTTTTTAACCAGCAAGTTGTTAGCGCAGATGGTCACATTTGGATTCACCAGCACGCTGCGCAGTACGGAAATTCACGCGGCGGGCAAAACCGGCACATCGAGTGCTACCCACGACAACTCGTTTGTTGCGTTCACCTCGCGCTTTACCGTTGCAACCTGGCTTGGCGATGACAAAAAGCAGCGGGCCTTAGGCAAAAAAGATGCGGCCTACATGACGGTGGTGCCACTTTTTGCCCGTTACATGCATGAAGTCGCTCGCAATTTTCCGAACCCCGAGATTCCATGGTCGGTTCCGCCGGGCGTAAATCCAAAAGACCGAGGCGACCACAGTAAGGGCACCCACGGCCCACAAATGGACCTGATTTTTCGCAAACATGAAAAGCCTGCGGATGGCGACCCAAAAATCGACATCTGAATTACATCCAAGGGACGTTCCGGGACGTTCCCGTCCCTTCTGCCGCCGACAAGTCGCCGGCATTCATCCCACCACGCGTTACTCGCGCGGGTTTGTACACAAGGGACCTTCCCGCGTGCCCGTCCCTTCTGCCGCCGACAAGTCGCCGGCAGTCGTTGATCGTACAAGGGCCGTGCCCGCGTTCCCGTCCCTTCTGCGCGAATTTCAATTGGCAAGTCGCCGGCATTGCCCCCCGCCACGCGTTACTCGCGCGGGTTGCTTGCGTCATTCATTGGCCGTTTCTGGCTACCAGCGTGCTTGGAGCAAACCTGCCGCAGCGCCCAGGGTGACCCGGCGACTGGTGCTGGCAATCTGTTGCAACATGGCCGACAAACGCTCGGCTTTTTGCGCATAAGGCACGCGCAAGTCGGGTTGCCGAGCCACTAATTCGGCCGGAATTTGGTCTTCGGTAGCGTCGCAAAAATCGATGCCGTGCAGCTCAAAATTGAAGAACTCACGCTGCGCCATCGCCCGCAGCATGTAGCGACGCACCGACGCGGGCGCCACCAGCAGCGAGGTGCCGATGGCCGGTAATCTAGCCCATGGCGTGACTGAAATCGGCAATTCGATAAACGGCGCATCGCCGCGCCGCCAAGGTGCCTGCATCGATGGCCGGTATGGGTCGATGGGTGCCATCAGGCCGCGTGGATTGGTTAACACTGCTCCGCTGGGCCGGCGCAACGCCGATAACGCCGCCATCACGGCAGCTTTGGCCATGTAGTAGCCCGGTGCCGGAAACAACGATGAATCGTACTGATAGCCCAACTCAGCCAACACCTCGAACAGCGTCGCGCTGACGTCATAGCCCGGCGAGCGAAAGCCCGCGACGGCTTGGCCGGTGATGCGACGCAGCACGGCGTCAGCCAGCACAATTTCATCGCGAATGGTGGCGGCATCCAACCGCGCCAATTCGTAGCGATGGCGATGCGAGTGGTTGGCTAGTTCGTCACCGGCCAGATGCCGCTGCGTCATGATTTGGGCTGATGTTGCAGCGCTGGGGTCGGCGCTGGCATCCACATCTTGACCGACGACGAACCAAGTCACCGCGATGCCATGCGCAGCGAATAGCGCAGCCGCACGCGGCACACAGCGCTCAATGATCACATGCCGCAGCGACGCTGGCGCCGGTCCTAAACCGTGAATTCGGTAATAACATTCGATCGCATCAAGATCGATCGAAACCGCACACAGCGACGACACAGCAGCCTACAGCTTGCCGCCGAAGCGAATCGCGTAGGTCAATTTGGCCAAGCCTTTGAGCACATGCGGCACGCGTTTCGATAGGTTGATTGCGGGTGCACGTTTTTCGGCGAGGCGGACCGGGATTTCGACGATACGCAAGCCGTTGCGCCCCGCACGAATCACCAATTCACTCGAAAACAAATCGCGATCAATCACACATTCGGAAGCAACCGGTAACAACGTGGCGCGATGAAAGGCTTTGAGCCCGTGGGTATCGGTGCCGCGAAAATCAACCGCGACGCGCAGCATACCGTTGATGACGCGGGTAGCGAGCCGCCGGGTCAACGGCCGTTGGTCGTTCGAGCCCTTCATGGCTTTGCTACCGACGACAAAATCGCAATCACCGTGTTGCAGCAGCTCAAGCGCACGACGGTGAAAGTCGCGGTCACACAAATCGATTTCTTCGCAGATTACGAACGTGCCACGGGCTTCGCTAATGCCACGGCGCAACGCTTTGCCGTAGTTCGGTTCGCCGAGCGAAAACGTGCGCACGGTTGGATTTTCGGCTGCAAGATGCTGGGCCAATTCGACTGTGCGATCGCGTGAACCGTTTTCGGCCAGGATGACTTCGAACGTCAAATCGGGTTGTTGCAGTGTTCGCTTTACGTCTTCAATGCCAGCGAGTAACTCGCCGACAGCTTCACGCAAAATGCCTTCTTCGTTGTAAACGGGAATGACAATCGAAACATCGAACACGGCCATCGCCGACCATGTAGCACGTGGCGAGGGTGCTTGTCAGGCACCACGCGCGGCGGAATCGCGGCCGTCGCGCCAGACGATGAAGGCTGCTACACCGACCACAAACGCAGCCGTGCCGTACATCACGTCGTAGCCGGCAAATTGCGCGAGCGGCCCCAAGCAGAAAGCGGCCAAAATGATGCCCACGCCAAACGCAAACGTCGATGCGGCCGCCGCTTTGCTGCGCGGCCCCACGGTGCGCTCGACGGCAAGCGCTTGCAACGCCGGGTAATAGGTGCCGTGCATAAAGCCGTAGGCCAGCCCAATCGGAAATAGCTGCCAGCTATGATGGACCAACGGCAGCGCCGCAAACGCCAGCATGTGGCCTAGGAGTGCCGGGCTCGACACCTTATGCCGGCCGTAGCGATCCGAGACCTTGCCCAAAACAACGCGCGAAAACAAGGCGGCGACAACGTATGGCCAAAAGAAGCTATCGATCGAATACACGCCGCGGCTGCGAGCGAAATCGGCGAGAAATAGCCAGGCCGCGCCAAAGCCCAATCCGCTAAGCATGAGCGCTGAGAGGGCTGGCCATGCGCGCCGCAAACTGGCATGGCCGTTTTCGATGCGCACCGTTGCGGATGGCATCATAAGAGCTGCGATGGCGCCGCAGCCGCCGAGGATTGCGCCGGTGACGAAGGCAGCGTGATAGCTCAGGCTTTGCTGTACGTATTCACCGAGCACCGGACCAAGCGCTTGCGCCACGAGGGTCACGATGGCGGTGATGCCCATCGCTTCGCCGAGGCGTTCGCGCGGTGCAGTTTCGGCGACGAAAGCTGCAGCACCGACCATGATGACGGCAAAGCCTAAGCCCTGCACGCCGCGCGCCGCGACATACCAGGGCAATGCGTCGGTGTATGCGAACCAGAATGCACCGGCTCCAGCGACGGCGCAGCCTAGACTTAGGACGCGAGCGAATCCAACGCGGGCAGCGAGCGGCACGACGAATGGTGTGATTGCCAGGACAGCGACTTGATAGGCGCCCATGATCATGCCGATTTCAGCTTTGGCCGCACCGTGTGCACCGAGATAGCGCGGCGCGATGATGAAGATGTTCGGAATCATGGCGCCGAATAACAGCGCGATGGAAACCGTGACCAACGACCGGGTCCAGAGCCGAGGCATGAAGCGCAACCTATGTTGGTTTACGGGGAGGATGATAGGGGGAATGGGAGGATCTGTGGGGATGGCAAGATGGCGGAACGTTGGCGCGCTGCGTGGCGGGGCGGTAGGTGTGCTGCGTGGCGGGACTTGGCGCGCTGCGTGGCGGGGTGAACGGGAGGCTCGCGGAGGCTTAGAGCGAGCGAGGTGGAGCCTGCACGACTGCTGTGCTGCTGGCAGCGCGGCCGCGTGAGGGCGGTGCTTGCACGACGTATGCTGCGCCGCCGTCGCGTCGCAGGTGGATCGCGTGGGGGACGTGCGTGTTGACTTGGTCGGTGATTGGTCGGCGGGGCGTTGGGTGTGGTGGTGAGTTGAGATTTGATTTGGCGATAGTTGTTTTTTGGTTATGAAATATCGCTGGGGTGGTGCACTTGAAGTCACGAGGCGCTGAATGTTGGTGAAGCACAGGTCGTGTCGGATCGCGAAAAGCTTGCGCGCGAGGGCTGGCAACTTGAATTGGCGATAGTTGTTTTTTGGTTATGAAATATCGCTGGGGTGGTGGGCTTGAAGTCACGAGGCGCTGAATTTGTGAGTGCACAGGTCGTGTCGGATCGCGAAAAACTTGCGCGCGAGGGCTAGTAACTTGAATTGGCTATAGTTTGATTTTTGTCCGAAAAAACTGCAATCCTCGTCGATTTTTATTGCATTCGTCGTCGAAAATTGATATCAGATTTTATCATATTGGCGAGGTGATAACTATGGGGCGAAGGCAGGTTCAGTTAGGGTTGGCGCTGCCGGTGGTAGTTGTAAACATGGCTGGGGTGGTGCACGTAAAGGTGCGGGGCGCAAAAAGTTGTTACAGATACTCCCGCATCAGAAGCGGGAGGTTTTTGCGAAGCGCATGCCGGTGCATGTGACGATGAAAGTGGCGAAAGATGTGCGGGGTTTGAGGGGCCGTCGAATGTACAAAGCGGTGGAAGGGGCGTTGTGGGCCGCAGCGCGGAATGAAGATGGTTTGTTGTGTGATTTCTCGGTGCAAAATGATCATCTGCATTTGGTGATGGACGCAGCGAATAGTAAGGCGATGCGCAGCGCGGTGAGTGGGTTGGCGATCCGGGTGGCCAAGGCGATTAATGGTTTGTGCGAGCGCAAGGGGCGTGTTTTTGCCGATCGATATCATTCGAGAGTTTTGCGCACGCCGACGGAAGTGCGACAGGTACGGCACTATGTAAGGGATAATTTTCGTAAGCATCT
>JAYWHS010000939.1:0-2428 GCA_043777635.1 Kofleriaceae bacterium
AGCGGCAGCATCGGCTTTGCCGAGTTTATTACCCACATCGCGCAGTGCAGTTTCCACATCAGCGAGAGTTTGAATTTCACATCGCAACGTTGCGATACCTGCATCGTGCAAGGCCTCCGCCGTGGCGCGGTGGACATCATCGACTAACACCAAAGTTGGGCGCAGCTGCAAAATGACTTCGAGGTTGGGCGTCAGATACGCGCCAACTTTTGGCAGGGTAGCGACCGCGTCGGGATACGTGGAATATTGATCGACGCCGACGAGCCACTCAACCGCACCCACCGCAGCGACGGTTTCAGTCGCGGATGGTGACAGTGAAATCAGCCTTGGCTGACTGCCAACTTGTGCTGGCGCTTCATGCCGTTTTGAACAACTTGCGAGCAGCACTAAAAGACCAAACGCAAGCGCGCACGTAATCACGGCGCACCGACGACGTTTTACCGCGAGAGGTACGATGCGTTCAGACGCTGCAACAATTAATAACCGCACCTGCATGACGCGTTACATACTACACATTAACCGCCGAGGCGACGGCCGACCGACAGTACCGGCCCGCGTCTGCTGCGCTGCTCATTCCAATTCAAACGTGGCGTGGACGATTGTAATGATATCTTTTTCCATCGCGGTGACATCATTGTTGCCTTCTTCCGACGTAGACGAAGAATTAGCCGGATTGATATTGATGATGCCCATATCGGCCACCACCAATTTACCCAACGACGCACCACCGGCAGACTTCAGAATGTTGTCGGCACGCGATCGGGCATCCTTGCCCGCAGCAGCCAACATTTCCAGCTTGAGCTCGCCGAGCTTACTGTAAAAGTACAACGGCGCTTGTGATTCGATGGTGATGCCCTGCTCCAATAACGATGTAACTTCGCGCGATGCACGTTCAACTTTTTCGACGTCATGCGACCGCACCGTAATTGTCTGATCCACGGCAAAACCGTCGAAGACTTCACGCGAAGTGGCCTCTTCTTTGCCTGGGGCCACAGTTTTACGAGTTACTTCAGTGTGGGTCAACCGATTGAAAGTTACCGACTGCGGTAGAATCTCCTCGGCTTTGATGCCTTGGGTTTTAAGGAAAGCGACGGTGGCCTCAGCGTTGGCTCGCAATTTTTTGTACGCCGCCGTGCGATCGAGGTCGTTCGCTGAAATACTGGCCGACCAGGCGATGGTATCGGATGTAATGCGTTTTTTGGCCGACCCGGTGACTTCAATCTGACGTTGTGCAGCCACGCGACCACGCACCGATTTCCATGTGTTCGCTGCGATCGAGGTCGACGCAATCGCCGCCGCCGCGAGCCCTAATACACCGACAAAGCCCAACGCCATCGACCGGTGGGGTGCCTGGGACGCAGGCAAAACTTCAGACACAACAAGATTTTTCTCCATGGTCGACGGCCAACGCCGCGAGCCGCAGGATTATTCGCGCCAAGTGACAAGCGAACGGTTTATTCGCTGTCGTCGAGCTGATATTTTTGACACAACCGAATCAGGTTACGCCGTGACACCCCCAGCGCTTGGGCCGCTCGGGTTTTGTTACCGCGCAGCGTCGCTAGTGCCTCGGCGATCATCTTGCGCTCCAAGCGTTCCACCGCTTCCGGCAAAGTCTTGGGTGGCTCGATTTGCTCGGGTACTGCAACCGCCACGTAATCGCGGATGCGCGGCGACAACAAGTCGGCCTCAATTTCAACTGCATCGCCAGACAACACCAATAACCGTTCGATCTCATTTTCAAGTTCACGGACATTGCCAGGCCATGGGTATGCCAGCAACCGCACGCTGCACTCCGCTGCCAAGCGCTTGGGCCGCGACTCATCTCCGTCGATGCGCGCGTGTTTGCGCATAAAGTTTTCAACCAACATTGGGATATCGGTGCGGCGCTCGCGTAGTGCCGGCAGCATCACGTTGATAACGTTGATGCGGTAATATAGATCTTCGCGAAAGCGCCCCTGTTCAACCATCGCAGCTAGATCACGATTGGTGGCGCAGACGATCCGCACATCAACCTTGCGGGTCTCGGTATCGCCAACCCGGTTGAAGGTGCCCTCTTGCAACACCCGCAGCACTTTGACTTGCAGCGTCGGCGACATGTCACCGATTTCATCAAGGAAAAATGTGCCGCCGTCAGCTACTTCGAACAACCCGGGTTTATCGACGACAGCGCCAGTAAAAGCGCCCCGTTTGTGGCCGAATAGTTCGGAATCGAGCAGGTTGTCGTTGAACGCTGAACAATTGGTGCCGACGAAACGCCGATTTACCCTCGGCGACCGATGATGAATTGCGCGCGCCACCAATTCTTTGCCAGTGCCGTTTTCGCCTTGGATCAACACCGTCGAATCGGCCACCGCCAGACGATCAATCATGCCGTACAACGCCTGCATTTGCGGCGAATTGCCGGTGAGGGCATCGTAGCCGTCGCGCG
>JAYWHS010000940.1:0-8170 GCA_043777635.1 Kofleriaceae bacterium
ACGTTGCCTTCGGGATTCTGGTTGCGTTCGGCGTTTATGAATCCGCTGGCGACGGATGAGGATCTGGATGCACTGTTGGCGCATATACGGAGCATCGGGCGAGCGATTGTGGGGTGAACGGGTGGGTGAGCGGGTGGGGGCAACGGGTGGGTGAACGACAAGGCTCCCAGAGGCTCCGGAGGGAGCGAGGTGGCGCTCGAACGAAGGCGCTGCGGTTGGCCGCGCGGCCGCGTAGGTTTGTGCTCACGCGTAGCCTGCTGCGCCGCCGTCGCGTCGCGGGTTGATTGAGGGATTGGTAGCGGATTTGATAGCGATGGGTAGCGTGGTGCGCTGGGCTGGGCTGTGCAGGAGAAGCGGGCGGGGCGGCGGAGGAATGCGATACTTGAATTGGCGATAGTTATGGAGGTTGATGCGATGATTGGGATCGAGGCATCGGCGGCGGCACGGTAGTGCGTCCGGTTTTCGGACGTAACTTTCTGGAAAAAATGAATACTATTTTTCGATTTATGTTGACGTGTTTTTTTGAAGAAGAATTGCAGTGCCTAGGTGTAGCGGGTGAAACGCTCGTGTGAGGTGAGCAGGTGCGCGACATGGACCGATGAGCTTGGTTGGTGAATTTGTTTTGCTACATCGCGAGTTCGCGGCGCAGTGCGCGAATCACAGGGTCGAAAAAGTAGGTGATATAAAACTGCTATGGAAAATGGTGCGGAGGCGAAGATAGCCATTGTTGTCGAGGCGCTGGGTGGGCAAATCGCGGAAATGTCGGCGCATATCGACGCTGCGATGCATCGGTTGTTGACGGCAATCCGTGAATTCGATCTTGCTTCGGGCTGGCAGGTGCAAGGTGCGCTGTCGTGTGCACATTGGTTGGCATGGAGAGTGGGTTGGGATTTGCGTACGGCACGTGAACGGGTGCGGGTCGCACGTAAGTTGGCTGAGTTGCCGCTGGTCGACGACGAATTGCGACGAGGTGCTATGTCGTATTCGCAAGCGCGCGCGATCACGCGGGTGGCGCCAGCCGATAAGGAAGAAGTTTGGATCGAGCACGCTAAACGCATGCCAGCGTCGCAGCTGGATACATTGTGCCGCTCGTATCAGAACGTGCAAGCGTATGATCACGCGCATGGGTCGGAGGCTGGGTCGATGGCCGGTGCGGTTCTTGCTGCACATGTTGCGGCGCAGCGAACGGTGACGCGGCGGACACTCGATAATGGCATGGTGAAGTTTGAAGTGGTGCTTGCCAGCGACGAAGCGGCGATCGTTTGGACAGCACTCAATGCTGCGATTGCGAACGTAGGTACGGAACCGTCGCTGGCGGAACCGACTCCCGCGGAACCGACACCCTCGGAACCGCCGGGTGCAGTCGAGACTCCCGCGGAACCGACTTTCGCGAGCCCCTTTATGACAGCCGAGACTCTCGCGGAACACTTCCTCGCTACGCCGCCAACTGCAAAAGCGCCAGCGGCGGCCGACCGTGGCCAACAACGTGCCGATGCGTTCATGGACATTATCCAAGATCGTGTGCGCGCTACCCGGCCGCAGCGCTCGCCGATCGAAATCATCATCACCGTGCCGCATGCTGGGTTGTACGGTTCGGCGGAACCGGCGGATCTTGCGATGATGGCAGATGGCGAAGTCATCGCGACGACAACGGCACGACGCTTGTGCTGTGACGCTGGTGTGGTAGTTGCTCACGTCAACCCGTTAGGTGTGCCGCTGTCTGTCGGTCGCAAAACTCGCACGATTTCAGCCGCAATCAAGCGAGCCCTACGGCTGCGCGATCGCACGTGCCGTTTCCCGGGTTGCACGCACAGCCGCTACGTCGATGGTCATCACATTGAGCACTGGGCCAATGGCGGCGAAACCACATTGTCGAATCTCATGCTGTTGTGTAGTGCCCACCATACAATGCTGCACGAAGGCGGCTGCCGCGTCGAAGCCAATGGCGCCGGTGGCTGGGATTTTTTCGACCCCCGCAACCGGCTCATTGAAGCGCAACCAGCCCGCGCAACTGCAAGGCAAGGTGAACGGCCAGGCGAGAGCGCGTCAGCTCGCCGCTGCGATTCGGTCCACTCGCTTGAGGCGCATGGCCAGTAAGCGTTTTTCCATGCGTTCGCGGGTGGAGGATTTATCCACGCGATAATGCCAGTGCGGTGCAACGGAAATATCGGATAAGTCGCCAAGCTTGGGAACTTTGGCAACGGTCAACCAGCGCTGCATGTCGGCAAGTGTGGATTCAGTTTGCGACACCCACACGATCGTCTTGTGCTCGGTCAAGCGCATGGTGCTGTTGGAGCCGCGCAAATATGCTGCGATTTCGACCAAGCCGTTGTTTGAAAGGTCGGCCTGATGATCGTCGAGAAACCGGATGGCTTTTTTGCCGTTGATGCGCGGCGTGAGCCAAACGTCGGTATATGCAGAATTTTCAAATTGTGGCAGTAAGCGGATTTCGACGTTGTCAACGCCAGGCATTTGTTCAATGAGCGACAACCATAAATCATGCACACTGTCGGAAGCACACGTGACTTCGACCACCACCGTTGGCCCACTCGATCGAAGTACGTAGCCCAACTGCGGCACGCGCAGCGCTGTGTCGGGCTGCCAAGCTGGGATGAACCCGCGTGGCCAGCGCAAGGTTCCTGCATCGGCTGGCAGGGTCGGCCCGGCGCCGCGGTCGACCAAGGCTTTGCCAACCGATTCGCCAATAGGTGCGGCACCAAAGCCAACGGCCATAACGTGGCCAGTTTTTTGTTCGGCGCGGGCGATGGCTTCGCCCATGTGGCTGCCACGGGTCGAGACCAAACGAGTGGTGAGTTTCCCAGGTTCCGCAATCACGCAGTCGTACCAGCGCTCCAACATGTGACCAACCCTAGCTGGTCGCTGTTGGTTTGGCGGGTCTGCTCTTGCGAAAAAAATTAAAAATCGCTGCCGAGCGCAACGCCGAAGCGCAGGGTGTTGAACTGTGCGTCCACTGTGGCGTCACCGACGCGGTTCAAGCGATAAAAATCTAAGCCGGTATCGGCGTAAATTGCCGCCGTCATTTTTGGGCCATACGGTAGAAAAAACAACGGGGCCCAAAGCAGGCCAAGTACCGAGCCTTTGGCTTTGAGTTGCACGCCGACGCCGCCACCGAAGCCGCGACCGTCATAGCCTTCTAATGTACCGGTACCATAGCCATGCGATAGCCCGCCGCGCACGTAGGCTTCAACGTGAGGTACCAGTGGCACCAAATATTTAACATCAACGCCAACCCCCGCCACACCTGCGACGTTGCTGCCGTAGTAACCAGGCTGGGAGCCACATTCGAGGCAATCGGTGTAAACCGGTTTGGACTCGTAACCGTTGCTCGATTCATTGATGAGCCCGCCCCACAATTCAACCGCCCACTGCCGGCGCCGGATGCCTGCGGCCAGGCGAACCGCGAGACCATCGTTCATGTACTGCCCACCTTCGTCGCTGGCCCGCGAGACCCCAAATGATTCGGTGAAGTAAAATCCGTCGGCCGAAGCCGAAGCAGCTGGGAGTGCAATAGTCGCAGCGACCATGAGGCAAAGTGCATTTTTGGTGACGGTCATGGAGCTAAACCTAAGCAAGAGCAATGCCAGTGCCCTGCGCATAGCTATCAGCCTGATACTACTCACAACTAGCGAATCGGGGTTCACAGTTCTTCGGCGAAGCGTGACAAAAGTGTCCGGTATGCCGATTTTGCAACAGTCGAGCGAAGGCGCGCCTGCACTGGCGTCGACCCGGCTGAGCGCAACAAAATCGTCGTTACTTGGGCCAGTCTTGAACCGCTTGGCGCAACTCGCCTAAGCGCGCTTTGGTTAGCGAGCCCACTGCGGCGATGGCCAATCGATCAGGTGCAAAGACGGTGCGCGCCGAGGCCACTACGTCTGCCAAGGTGACGGCCTGCATCGAGGCCAACCGGTCGGATAACGATGGCGGTGGGTAGTACAACGCCGTACCTCCAAACCAACTGGCCATAGAGCCAGCGTCGTCGATAGATGCCAGCGTTTCATAACGATAGCGGACCCGGGCTTTGGCCAATTCACGTTCGGTTACATCGCCTGCACACAGGCCGCGTAACACGGTTGCGATCTCGGTCACCAAGGCTGCGACTTTATTGTTAGCTGTGGCCCCGGCGATTTCGAACACTGCGACGTCCGCTAACGGTTCGATGGCGGCATGAATTGAGTAGGCCAAACCTTTTTGATCGGCCAGTTGGTAGTGCAAACGGGTCGACATGCCGTCGTCGAGAATCCGCAGCATGGTGGCCATCGCCAGGTAACTTGGGTCGAGCTCGGGCATGCCGCGAAAGACAATGGCAAGACTAGTTTGCGAGCCGGCATCGGGCACGTGCCGGAGCTGCGGACCAACGAATCGGTGATCGGTAAGCGGTGTTGCGATGGCACCCCCAAGCGCACCGGGCCCGCGCGGCAGCGCAGCCACGGATTTCATCGCGTAATCGACGACGTCGTGGTGTTGCACGGGCCCAGCCACGCACAAAATGGCGTTGCCCGCGCCGTAAAAGGTTTCGAAATGGCGCTGGACGTCGGCTTGGGTGAAACGCTCAACATTTTCTCGGGGGCCAATAATACGCTGGCCAAGTGGATGGCCATCGAACAACATGCCGCGCGCAATGTCGTCGGCGTTGACCTCGACGCCGTGTTCGTCGTAGTCCTCGTTGATTTCTTCGAGCACCAGTGCGCGTTCCAGCTCGATATCCGAAAACCGTGGTCGCCCTAATAGTTCGGCAAAAATCTGCATTGCCGCTGGCACTCGATCGGGTTCAACCGACATCGAAAATAGCGTGTAATCGCGGCCGGTTTCGGCGTTGAGGGTAGCGCCCAGTTCCTCGACGGCAGTGTTGAGGGCTAACGAGTTGGGGTAGCCTTCGGTGCCGCGAAACAACATGTGTTCAACAAAGTGCGATAGCCCGTTGTCGGTTGGCGATTCGAAACGGGAGCCGACTTTAATAAACAGGGCGCACGTAGTCGTATGCAGGTGCGGCAAAGCGACCGTGGTCACACGTAGACCATTGTCGAGGATGCTCGTACTGACCGGCGGATCGATTACCACCGGGGCGTTGTAGCGCAAATAATGCGCTAGCGCGGTGCTTTGGCCCATCTGTCCATGAAAATTGCCAGCAGTGCGCCACGATGTTGACGAAGTCGGGCAACCAGCCGTAAGTTACCGGTAGGCGGAAAAGTTCCTATGCTACTTAAAAAAATTGTGGTTGCAGAGGATGACGACGCGATTGCCCACCTCGTGGGGATGGCGCTCGGCGATGCAGGATTCTTGTGCTTGCGGGCGCGCGATGGTGAAGAAGCCCTGCGTTTGGTAAAGCAGCATGATCCAGATTTGCTGGTTCTTGATGTCATGATGCCTCGGCTTGATGGCCTTGAAGTTGCGCGTCGGCTTAAAGGCGATGTGCTGTGGTCACGGATTCCGATTTTGATGCTCACAGCGTTGTCGTCGGTTGACTCGCAAGTTGCGGGCCTGGATGCAGGTGCTGACGCTTACATGGGTAAACCATTTGATTTGCGCGAATTTGGGGCGCGGGTGCGAGCGATGGTTCGATCGGCGCGGCGTGAACGCGATCGCAACCCAACCAGCAATTTGCCGGGCTCACGGGCGATTGATCAAGCGATCGAAGATGCCTTGCTGCGTGAGAAAAAAGATGGGGTGCCGTCGACGGTGGTCCACATTGATGTGCTTAATTTCGATGGCTATGCCGACGCTGTTGGGATCGTGCATTCTGAACAAGTCGTCCGTGGCATCGGCCAATTTCTACTTGAAGCTGCGCGCCGCGCCGCTGGCGACGGTGGCTTTGTCGGGCACATCGGGGGCTCGGATTTTGTGGTGGTCATTCCCGGCACCGCCGCTGCGGCGTTTTGCGATGCTGCGCTCAGCGATTTTGCCGGCAAGCGCGAGGCATTGTTACCTGATAGTACCAGCCACGAGCTACATTTGGTGTTGGCCAGTTCTCTCACGTCGGCGTTGTCAGCCAGTTCGGCTAACTCACCCACCGATGCTGCCGATGAACTTGGCCGGCGACTAGGTAAGGCGATGAAAGCCGCAAAAGCTGTGGCCAAATCGAACTCCAAATCGAACCATGTCGCGTGGGTTTCACCGCCAACGCCGAACAGCTAACCAAGTACGTGAGTGGCTGTGGCCGCTAAACGCAATGATCAAGCGCCTGGCCAAGCACCCAACCTCGATACCCCGAGCGAGGTAGGCAGTGCGGATACCGCCGCTGGGGTCATAGCGCCGGTCCACTCGGCGGTCATGCCGAGCATGCGCGCTGTGGCCGCTGGCGACACCGTTGGCCGCTATGAGTTGCTCGAAGAAATAGGCGAAGGCGGCATGGCCACGGTGTTCCGTGCCCGCGATCAGCAATTGCGGCGCGAAGTTGCTGTCAAAGTGCTCTTCCCGCACTTAGCCAAGCGCGCAGATGTTGTGCGACGTTTTGCCCGTGAAGCTCGCGCCGCTGCGGCGCTGGAGCATCCCAATATTTTACGTGTGCTCGACGTCGGCGTACCCGATGGAACGAGCACCGCCCCGCCGTATTTGGTGATGGAGCTGATTCGCGGTCAGTCCTTAGCTGAGTTTTGCCAAGCCCACGGCGCGCTACCGCCTGAACACGCAGCCGCCATGATCGCGCAAATTGCCGATGCCTTGCGCGTTGCTCACGCTGCGGGAATCGTGCATCGCGACGTGAAGCCTGCCAATGTAATGGCCACCAGCGACGGCCGTTTGTTATTAGCGGACTTCGGCGTAGCTCATGTTGCAACCGATGAATCGTTGGTCACACGAACCGGCGCGTTATTGGGGACGCCGGCCTACATGAGCCCGGAGCAAGCCGCAGGCGAGGACATTACCGCTGCAAGCGATGTGTATTCATTGGCGGTAACGCTCTATCAAATGGTTACCAGCGAATTGCCGTTCGGTGGCTCAACCGCCAAGGTCCTGTCGCAAATTGTCGCTGGTGGCGCTGCACCCGCCGACCGCAAAGTGCCCACCGTCGGGGCCCAGCTAGCGCGCATCATCGCGCGTGCCATGACCCCGGATTTGGCATCGCGAACGCCAACGGCGGCACAATTTGCCGCCGAGCTTTCGGAATTCGTACAACAAAGCGGCCTAGGCGACACCGCGTTATTAGTCAAAGAAGTGCTGGCCAACCCTGGCGTAGCCAAGGCCCGACAAGCCGAGCTCATCGATGGTTTACTGCGCCGTGCCGAGGTTGCGTTGCGTGCTCGGCAACATTCGTTGGCAAGCGGCTTGGCCGAGCGCGCTTCTGCGTTGGCACCAAGCGATGCCCGGGTTGCCGCACTGCTAAAAAATGTTGCCCGTGGTCATCGTTGGCCACGATGGCGGCTGTTGCTTGCGGGTGCCGGTGTCGCGGCGACCGCGAGCGTGGCCGTGGTCAGTTGGCAGGCGACCCGCGCCGAGGTTGCCGATGAGCTGGTTGTCGTCGATGGTCGGTCGGTCGATGCAGAACTTGGTGCGCCGTTGGATGGTGTCAAGTTGGCTATCGTGGCCGTTGTTGATGCCCCGTTGCGCGACGCTGCTACCAACGTTGCGGCGGCCAAAGACGCGCCGGTTGCGATGCGCGCAGATGCGCGGGAACGTCGCGATGCCCGTAGCGCTGGCATGGATGCGCGGTCGAAACTAGATGCCGCGTCGGCAGCGCTGGTTGCGGCCCCGGATGCCGCAGAACTCACACGGCCAATCGATGCAGCGCGTGGTGCCGGCCTCGACGTTGCAGTGAAATTAACCATGGATAGTTGGTGCGACGTCAGCATCGATGGCCAAAGTCGAGGGCGATTGAGTCCTGCCAAACCTTTGATGACCAGCGCTGGCACCCACACCATTGCGTGTAGCCAAGGCGAGGGCATGGCCGAATGGCATCGTAGTTTCACCGCAGTTGCAGGCGAGACCGTGCCGCTTTCGGGCCGCTTGTTGATGAGGGTGCGCATCACCGCTGCGCTCGGTGCTGCAATTTCAATCGATCGTACACGCGTGAGCAACGGGAATACCGTCGTGATGCCAACGGGCCGTTATCCAGTGACAGTATGGGATGGCAGCCAAGCCAAACTGACCCAGTGGGTGCCGGTACCAGCGGTTGCCGCTTGTACGTTACGGGTGATCGCGGGCGTCATCGAATGCA
>JAYWHS010000941.1:0-30982 GCA_043777635.1 Kofleriaceae bacterium
CTTGGCTGCATCGAACAGAAATGGATTCTCCTCCACCCGGCCTTTCATGGCAGTTTGCATAAAGGTAAAAAACCAGTATTCGGCTTGTTTGCGATTGAGCCGAATCAGTTTCCCTTCGGTTTGAACATCGATTACCGAGGGTGCAATCAGCTCGAACATGAGCTCTACGATCGCGTCAAGTTCAGCGGGCAACGCAGATCTATTGCGCACAATGACGAAGGCATCAAGAAACCACATCCACGCGGTGTGACCAAATTCGTCACGGACAGCGGGATTTGCACCGCGCGCTAGCAGCTCTTTGACCAACGACGTGTTGCCGACACGTGCAGCAATCATCAGCGGTGTGCTGCCATCGACGGTGCGGTGATCCGGGCCGTACATATCCACGGCCCACAAAATCGACTTGGTGTTCTTGGCTTTGTACGGCGCAGAAAAGCGCTCGTGCAACTTAGCTAGCTCGCCACCACTGGCAGCGGTGTTGCCGAGGCGAGACTGGATGCGCAACCGCTGCGCTGGACCAAAGCCAACCAACGCCAGCTCTTCAATCCAATGATACTGGTTGTGCCAAAGCGCGAAATCAAAAAGAATTTGCTGCGCTTTGCCGCTGACAATTTTTTCATCGAGCGCCTTTGCAATGACACCTTCGATATAGGCGTACGTCCAGACCGGCCAAGGCACCGGCGTCTCCTGTAAAATCGACGAGCGGATAGCGCGGGCTTGCTCTAACTTGCCCTGTTGCTCAAGTTTGCGCGCTTCTTGCGACCATTGTTCTTTGCTGGATATTTCGGCAACGCGGATCCGCGCGACTTGTTCTTGCAGGTCGAGTAGCTCAAACAAGCGATGCTGCGGAGCTGACTCTACAATCGTCAACGTCTGCATCGCCCTGGTCATCGCAACGTACATTGCGTTGACATAAAACTTGTAGATTTCCAGCGATTTGTCGTCGCGATCTTTAGCGCGCCGATACTGAAGTTCATCGCCAACAACATCTTGCGCATCGACGCCTTCGCAGATGGCCTGATACACATCGTGTTGATTGCTGACGATGTTGAACAGCACGACATGTGGGTATTCTAGGCCTTTGGCTTCATGCACCGAAAACACCAGCGGCGTGCGAAACACCGATTTGGCAGCCGGCTTGTCTTCATCGCGCAACACGATGACGGCGTGGTTGACGGACCTTTGAGTCACCGTATCCCAGGAGCGCAATACTGCGGCACTAGCGATTTGTAGCGCGACCTCGCCGACGTCTGGCGATTGACTCGACACCAGAAAGCTACTTTCTCGATCGACCGATCCAAAACGTGCCTGTTTGAGCTTCAACAGGCGATTGGCTACTTCGGTCACACGCTGGGTATTTCGGAAGTTAGCTTTGAGTACGTGGACTTCGTGGACGGCAGATTCGCGCGTCAAATCCCGCCAAAACATGCTCTTGACCGCTGCCCAGCTAAAAAAGTTGGGATGCACAATTTGATGACTATCACCACACAGCAAAAACTGTCCTGGTTGCTTTAACGTCGACAACACCAGCCGCAGTTGCACTGGCGTCATATCTTGGACTTCGTCAACGACAATAAAATCATACGTCGGCGCCGAGTGGGCGCGCCATGCATGCGCGATCAGGCTGCTATCAAACCAGTCATCCGCTTTCATCCAAGCGAGGTATTTTTGATAGACGGCGAACACGGCTGTCCGTTGCGCCGGATCAACTAAACTTTGTCGGGCGCCGAGGGCTTGATACGCAGCGAGGCTTAGTGGCCCGTCGGCATCCGCACTCAGCACGCCTCGAAATTCCTCAAACATCGCGTGTTGATCAAGGCCGGTTGTACGCGCGAGGTCACGATTGCGTGAAAACCATTCGCCAAATGCTGACAACGTCAACTCTCGTCCTTGCGGCACACGCAGGGTTTCGAGAAATTCTCGAAAGCTATAAAACTCCGCTTCCTGGCCGCTATTCTCGTAATCTAGAGCCTCGTACAAGCCACGCGCTGACTGCGCCAAATACGGCGACAAGGTCACGTATAGAATGGCGCCCGGCATTTGCCGCAATTTGCACAGAGTCACCGCAGTTTTGCCTGAACCTGCGGCGCCAATGATAATCAGCGGGCTCGGCAGCGCTACCGCTTGTTCTTGTACGTCATCAAACACAATCGGCTTGTCGAACATCTCAAAGGTTGTCCGGTCAGCGGACATACTTCGCAGCGGTATCGTGTCCGCATCGGGAATGGGCAATGAAATGGCGACAGCCGCTTCGATTTTTTCAAAATCAACCGCAGTGCCGCGCAGAAATCGCGATCGGTTGTAGGCATGCTGCACAATCACTTCGAGTGCAAGGCAAACGGTTTGCCCTTGCCACTTCACAAACTGCAACAGCAACCTATTAGCGTAGTCGAGCGAAGCGCGATAATAGTTTCCCGGCGATAGTTTTTTGATATCGGCCGACTTAAAATCATCGGCTTCGATAAACGCACACACCTTGTCAAATGCCCGAGCGACGCCGCGGGTTTGCAAATCACGGTATCGCAACACGCGCATAGCTCAACATTAGCGAAGCAAAGGGATCACCGGGGTGGCGCAAGTGGGGGATTTTCAAAAAATCGCTGGGGCTGAGAGTAGCGGCCGGCGCCTGCTGGGTATTCCGCACTGTTGTCGTCACAACGGCGAATGTGAGCTGGAGCGCTTGCCAAGCCGACTGCGCCTACCGCAACCACTTGGTAACCAGCAACTTCGGATCGAAGCCGGTTTCACGCTTGATCATCGCGATCATGTCGGCCATGCCAGCGGGTTTGCCACGGTTGGCTAGGTAAAATTTGCTGAGCACAGCGTCGAGCTTGGCAGCGCCAACGGCGGCGGCGACGTCTTTGTAAAAGTAGGCGCCTTCCATGTACGGGAAGGTCGAAAATAGGCCGTCTTTGAGAATGTCGACTTTGTTGCAGCCGGTTGGCCACGCCACACGGTCGCCACCAGCGCGAGCGCTGCGCAATTCGGATTGGTAACCGGCCCACACTTGCGCTTCCGCGTCGGCGCTGACAACTTGGCCGATGGCGCGCGCGGTTAAATATGAAACGGTGCCTTCGGACAATACAAAATCTTCCCAACATTTGATGCGAATGCCGTCGCCAAACCAACCGTGGGCGGCTTCATGCACATGGGTTTCTTCGTTGTCCATGGCGTCGGTAGCAACGTGCCAGTAAGGATGATGTTCCATGCCGCCGTATGCGCCAGCGCCCCACACCGCGGCTACCGAGCCTACGTCGCTGCCAAATTGATACGGGCCCATCGTAGTTTCGAGCCATTGAAATGCTTTGACCAGGTTTTGCGTGCCTTCGCGCGCTGCGGTTTTGCCACCGGGTAAATACGACACCGAGACGCGGGTACCTGCGCTGGTAGTGCCAAGCGCCTCGGTGGTGTAGTCGCCCACTGCAAAGGCCAACTGGTAGGCCGGCGCAGTGGTGGTAATCAAATGCGGATAGATCACTTTTTTGCCAGCGGGCACACCGGTGATATCGAGTTCAAACGTGGTGCCGTCCGACGGCCGCGAGATGCACGGAAATAAATTACCGCAGTAGTACGGCCACAACACGGTTGTGCCACCGGCCAACAATCCGTCCGAGTTGCTGTGTTGCGCAAAGCTGTATTCAACCGTCAGCGGCGACACCACGTCGTTGACAATCAAACGGCCGCTGCGTTTGCGGTAGGTTTTGCTACCGGTCGCATCGCGCACGCTGCTGATGGTGAGGCCGCCAGCTTCGACCGAAATCGAACCGCGCTTGGCAAAGGTCAGCGTGGCTTTGCCTTGTTTGGCGGCAAAATCAAGCCCGAGCTTGGTGTTCACCACGTCGGTCGTACTAGCGATACTGTCGTCTTTGCCATCGCCGATCAGCTCGTCATCGAGCGCCGGCTCGCCGGTTTCGGCAGCACAGCCAGCGGCGGCCAACAGCAGCAAGAGCAACGACGCAGCGGTAGGCTTCATGGAGTTAGGTAAAGCAAAGGCGATGCCATGATTATCGTGGCCAGTCACCGAGGATCTGACGCTAGATCAAGTAGTTGGCCGCTGTTCAGCGCCGAAGCCGGTGCCCGCGCGGACCCTGGCGAACCGAGTAGCCAGGCCAGTGGACCTGCACACAGCCTCCTAGGAGGCTGGTGTTAAACGAGTGAGGAAGTCCAGCTGCAAGGCGACAGTGCGAACCGGACCGGAGCATACTCATGTATGTGAGACCGGAAGCGCGGGTGAATTCATCGGCAAAGCCGAGGAAGAGGGCATTAGCCCTGTTGTAGACAACGCCGCAGATGGGCTCCGCAACCGTTTAACACCAGGCTCCTAGAAGCCGATGCCGAAACCGAGGTTGATCATGGTTAGGCTGTCGGTCGCGGTTTTGGCAATGTACTGCGGCGTTGGCAAGAACGTCCACGAATAGCGATTGAGCGTTGCGTCTGCGGTCGCGAACATCCGGCCAAACTTGGCGCGCAGGCCGCCGCCGACCCCAAAACCGCTGCCGCTGGCATCTTGGAATCGATCCATGTACGCACCGCCGCCAGTCACCAGGCGAACTTCGGCGAAACCGAACGCGTCGATCTTGCCGAGTTTTACGGTTAACCCTGCACCTAACCGCACGCTGCCAATCGCTGCGTCTGGCAACAAACCTAGTGCTTCGCTAGAGCCCGAAAAACTCAACGTCTGCTGCTCAAAACCCGAGTTGAGATCCAAGCCCAGCGCACCAAGCGGTACTTGAAAGTGCAAATCGCCGCCAACTTGAAGATACGAGGTTTTCACTGGCAGCATTTGCGCATCGGCGGTGGCGAACGATTGTGGCACGCCGAAATTACCGTGGCCACGCAGCGACAACATCCGCAACACGCTCTTTTGTTTTGCAAATGGAAACAGTTCGAGCGCGACACCAACCAACAACTGGCCACCCTGATCAAACAGAAACAACTTATCGGTTTGAACTTGGGTGTAGCCAACTTTTCGGAACATGACAGTCGTGGTGGCCGAGGCCGTCAACCACGACGCTGTCGAGGCTTTGGCCGCGCCATCTTCGGGGGGATCGCCGGTTGGTTCGCCAGTTGGTGCGTCGGTGCCTGAACCGCCGGGGCGGTCTGGATCGAGGTCGGAATCCGGATCTTTGACCGGGTCTTTGGCTGGTTCTTTGACCGGGTCTTGGTCTGGATCTTTCGCTGGCACTTTCACAGCTTTGGCTGCTGGATCAACGATGAGTTCAGTCTCCTGATCCGCTTCTAACGTTACTTGCTCATCGCGAATCGTAACTTTGCCACGCTTAATTTCGATGTGATAGGTGTCAGCGCCAAGCTCCAACGTCAGCGGGATTTTCCCTCGGTTTTCGTGGTTGATGTAAACATCAAGATCGCGGCCTTTGTTGCCTTTGGCAGAAACCGTGAGAATACCCACCGCTTTGCGCAACGTGACTTTAGCCGATACTGGCTTTTTGCTACGCGGCACAGTGACGTTTTTGTACTCGTCAGAGTAGCCCGGCAGCGCCACTACCAAGGTGTAATCACCCGGTGCCAAATCCAGGGTCAGTGGCGTCACGCCTTTTTCACCGTCGGCTTTGTCACCGATGTACACCGTCGCCCCCGACGGATCGGATTCAATCGTGACCTTACCGGTCCCTCCTGCCCACGCCGGAAAGGCCCAACAAAGCCCGAGCAAAATCAGCAAGGCTCGCACGCTTTAATTGTAACAAGCCAACTGCCAAGATGGGCAACGGATTTCGGAATTCGACCGGACCGTGTACAATTACCCAGTGGAAAGGGATTTGGCTACCACTGTTTTTGCTGGCGCCATGCGTCCCAACGATGCACGTCGCTTTTTGGTGGAGGTGATGCTTGGTGCGATGCATGCCGATGGCGTCATTGATGCGCGCGAGCAACAGTTACTGAACAAACATATCAGTAACCATCCGATGCTGCGCGGCTTGGCCCCAGCCGCCGTGGCGATGATGATCGAGATGGCCACCGAAGCCATTCGTTACGCCGGCCACGCTCGCGATCGCATCCCGGCTATTGCGCGCAGTCTGCCGTCTCGGATTCATCGGTTGGTAGCGTTTGCGATGGCCTGTGAAATTTGTGCGGTCGATGACGTCGTAGTCGATTCCGAACGCGTCTTCATTGAAGAATTGCGCATCGCATTGCGGGTCAGCGCACTCGAAACCGAAAACATCACCCAAGCTATTGAATACAACAAACTGTCGATCTACCTCAGCGATCGGGTGTCGAGGATCCGCTCCTTGGTGCCGTTGGCCTGTGAACTTTTCACCATTCGGGCGCTTACCAAAAATCAGCTCAACGATACCCACCGGTTTGCGCTGCGTGATTTTTTTCTAAGTGTCACCGACGTGGCCGCCAGCTCCGACGAGCTTGACGGTGAATTGTATCAATGTTTTCGCCGGCCGCGCAATTCCAACTTTCCGACCGCTGCGCAGATCGAAGCAGTTGCAGTGCAGATTCCCGACCCTGTCGATCGTTACTGGATGGTGGTGTACGTCATGGCAGCCGAACCGCCTGCGGTGATTGGCCGCTGGAAAGTCATTCCGTTCATTGGCCTACTGCAAAGTGGTTTTCAAATCGTCGAGGGCGATATGGATCGGGCGGCGGCCGATGCGGCGCTATTTCCAACCGGCTTGCGTCGCCCAGCCTAGCTCTGGCTGGCGCACCCGGGCATCGCAAAAACGCCACGCCGCCCCAGCGAATTCACGATAGCGCTTCGCACCGGCGCTGCACTCGGGCATACTAGCGATGTGAACGCGACAACCATTGACCTGGTTGAACAAGTGAGACGCCAGCTTCCCGGCGGCGATGCCTACGCCTGCGCGATCGCCGGCCCCGTGCATGAACAAGCTATTGTGGCGGCGGAACTGGCGCTGGGCTGCGAGTTTCCGCCGTCGTATCGATCGTTTCTACGCCTGTTCGGCGGGTTGGCCTTGCCGAGTCATCTCGGTGTAGTGCACAGTTTTGCTGGCGTCACCGGCAGTGCATCACCCTCGACGCTGACCGACGTTGTGACAGCGACGTTACGGGCCCGCGACGAGCGGCATTTGGCCACACATCTCATTGTCGTTGGGCTCGGCGCCAATTCACAAGAATGGTTTTGCCTAGATCCTCATCAAGTTAGCGACGACGGCGAATATCCTGTCCGGCTATTTGATGCACGTGACAACGCCATCGATCAGCTATTTTACGCAAGCTTCGGCGACATGCTCAGCGAAGTGCTGGGCTTTGTCGCTGCAAATCTCGACCGCCCGCGCGATTAGCCTCCCGACCGGGACCGCGATGCGGTAATGTTGGGGCCATGGGCGAACGGTTAGCGAACCACGATGGTGCCCAACCAACGTTGGCCGAATCTGCTGCGCAGCGTGGACCTCAGATCGATAATCTTGGTGCCAGCGCAGCACTCGCGCAAATGCAGGCCGTGGCAGCCAGCGGCTGGGATGCCGTGGTTGAAATGGCCAGTGTCGCGCGCCAACACCTGCGCGAATGGCCGGCCATCATGCACTGGTTGCAGGCGAACCGAGGCAACGGGTTTGCCACCAAAGTTGCCAGCCAGGTTCACGGTGATGCCCATGCGAAACACAGCACACGATTTCCGATTATTTTGATTCATGGCTTCAACGCAGGCCCAAGCACATCGTTTGCCGACCAAATTCCTGAAACCCTGCGCGCCGACGGTGATGCGGTTTTCACGTTGACGCTGCCACCCTTTCAATCGGTGGAAGAACGCGCCAAAGTTATCGCGTCGCAGCTCGAAGCGATCATGACAAAAACCGGCGCTAGCAAAGTGAACTTGGTCGGCCATTCACAAGGTGGTTTAGACGCCCGGTACCTGGTTTCTTCCATGGGCTGGGGAGACCGGGTGGCTAGCGTAACCACCTTAGCAACACCGCACCGCGGTAGCCCTCTGGCGGATATGGCGCTGGCTGCGCCGGCCGGTGCGGATGAGTACGGCACGGCTATCGCGCGCTGGGTTGGCCACCACGTTCATGAATCGCCCATGGCCCAATCAGCAGATTTGCGAGGCAACGCCAAATCGCTTTCGGTCGCCGGAGCTTCGCAATTCAACGCAGCAAACCCAAACGTACCGGGGGTATTTTATCAGTCATGGGCTGGGGTGTCGTCGGTGATGGGTGACGCTAAACCCGGCCAAAAAGGCACCGAAGCGGTTGATCCGCAGCAGCAAGCTGGCACCGGCGGGGACCACCTCAATCCGCTGATGTACCCCGCTGCAATGATGATGGCAGCCAAAGCGCCAGGCCAGCCCAACGATGGCGTAGTGACGGTGGACAGCGCCAAATGGGGCCAATTTAATGGTGTGTTGCCAGCCGACCATCTCGACCTCGAAGGCGTCGGTGGTTTTGACAGCGATAAGCAACGCACCGGGTTTGACCCACGCGCGTTCTATTTGCGGATGGCTCGAGATCTGGCCAAGCGCGGATTTTGATCGCGCGTGACGACAACGCGTCTACTAGCCAGAATCGTTCCCTAGGCCGATCACCAAAGCCCCAACGATCGAAACGCTCATGCTTTCCCTGAACTTCTGGAGCGTACTCGGTCCTCGAACGACGAACCTCGGACGACCGCTCTCGAAGGATCGGTAACGCGTGTTTGGCCGTCGCTGTTTTTGTCTACCGCCTTGGTGCGTCGTCGGTGAGGCACCGTAGCTGTGGTCGGAGCGCCGGCGGCCGAGCACCGAGTAAGGCCCTACGATGCCTGCAGATTTTGTCTACATTCTCGTATGAAAAAATGCGCGAGTAACGCGCGGTGGGTTGCATGCCGGCGACTTGTCGGCGGCAGAAGGGACGGGAAAGTCCCTTGTTAATGACACAATCAACGCAGTGTCAGAGCTTCGATTTTCGCGGCTACGGAACTAGCGGCTTGCCATGCTTGCCGGGAGCGGTCAGCATAGGTAATTCCGGTGCGTGCTACCTCTTCGACGCAATCGATCAGTGACAAGGCATCCGGTGCGGTGCTGGCTAAGCCAGCGCGTGCGATTGCAACCAACTCTTTGGCGAGCTCGCCCACGGTGTGGCGGCCGGCTTTGGCCGCGAAGCCTTGGCGACAAACGTCGTCGGCAAGTTGCTGCCGTGCCGGCATGTCGAGGTCAGCGGTCAGCGCGATCGCAGCGGCACTAGCTGTATTGTCGTAGGCAATCCCACGCGAAAACGGCCCAAGCGCTGCGATCATGTCAGGTGTGCCACAATCGCAGCCGCGCACTTCGATGAATTTTTTCATCCGCAAGTCAGGGAACAGCGTCGATAAATGCAAGCCCCAATCGGACATGGTGGCGCGTTCGCTCCCGTAGCCATTGGCCATGTACTGCCGAAACGTGAAGCCTGCTGGCATCGGCACGTAGCGCCCACGATGAATAAAATACATCGGTACGTCGAGGGCCCATTCGGTGTACGCGGCAAAAATATCCTCGCGTTCAAAGACAAAGGCCGGCATGCCACTACGGGCGTTATCGGTATCGCGCCAAATCCAAGCGCGATACGACTGATAGTCGGTGGCTTCACCGTCGACGATTGACGAATTCGCCCACAGTGCCGTCATCACTGACGTCACCGAATACAACGCGCGCATTTTTTTGGCAGCATCGGCTTGGTCCGCAAAATCCATATTGGTCTGCACTGTCGCGGTGCGCAGCATCATATCAAGGCCACGACTACCCACCGTGGGCATGTAGTCGCGCATAACCTCGTAACGCTGCTTCGGCATCCACGGTACATCGCTGCGTTTACCGAACGGCCGCAGGCCACTCGATAACCATGTGATGCCAAGGTCACGCCCTACCTCGCGCAACACCGCCAAGTGCTCCTTGAGATCGACGACAAATTCCTGATCGGTAACCACCGGTCGAGCGGCAAGTTCGAACTGCCCGCCCGGCTCAATAGTCACTTGGGCATCGCCTTGCGAAAGTGCGATGACATACCCCTGCTCTTCGATGGGGGCCCAGCCGCGCTCGGCGAACCGAGCCAACACTTTGCCAATCCCGCTTGCGTAGTCCGGTGCCGAGCCATCGGCGCGCACGCCAATTAGCTCGTGTTCACTGCCCATGCGCCACTGCGCTCGCGGTTTGCCAGCGGTGGTAAAATACGTCTGGAGCTGGTCAGCCCTGGTGACAAACTCAGACTCTTTGCTATCGACGATATACATGGACTGCGGGCAATGTAGGGGGCGTGTGGCACCACGTCAAGGCACGCGGCGTAGGGCTGCGGTCGATCACGTAGCCAAGTGCGCCCTGCCCGATTAGCGAGGCTCGGGTGCTTGATAACGCGAAGTACCGTCGAAAATGTGGTAGTCATCAAAGCGTGCGTGACTCGGAAACGATCTCTCAATTGCGGCAGCAGGCCGACTTCGCCAACCACCATGATCGCTTGCTTGCGTTGCTGCGCGAGCTGGCCTTTGCCGAACGCGAGGTGACGTTGTCGTCCGGTCTGAAGTCGAATTTTTACATCGATTGTAAACAGGTTACGCTTCACCCCGAAGGTGCATTTTTAGTCGGTGCCTTGATTCACGCGGTAGTCAATGCGGTTGCGCCCGACGCCGTCGCAGTTGGCGGACTCACGCTCGGTGCCGATCCAATTGCGACCGCAGCCTCGATTGCGAGCTACATGGCCGGCCAACCGCGTGCAGCTTTCATCGTACGCAAAGAACCCAAAGGTCATGGCACCGGCCAGTGGCTGGAATGCAGCAAGGTCGTGCCACCACGCAGCGCGTTGGTAGTGGTCGAAGATGTCGTCACCACCGGTGCCGCTACGATCAAAGCTATCGAACGTGTCACTGCTGCCGAACATCGCGTGCTGCATGCGATTACCCTGGTTGACCGGCTCGAAGGCGGGCGCGACGCTGTCACTGCGCATGCACCGCTCACCGCGCTGTTTACACGCAAGGATTTTCTGCCATGAAGTTGGGATTGGCGACGCTAAGCTTGGTCGCGACCATGGCATGCGCGGCAGCGGAACCACGGGTCGCATTAGTTGATTCGTGGCCGACCCAGGCACCGACGTACGACGACGCTTATCAAAGCTGGACCAGGCACGGCGAGCTGCATGACGATTACCAACAAGTCATCATCATCGATGCGACCCTGCACGCACCGGGATGGCGAATTGCAAAAGCTGCGCGCGACCGGCATGCAGCCAAGCAAAATGAAATTGACTACGCCAAAGCGCTAGCCGATGCCCAAACCGATGCAACGGCCCACCACCGCATTAGCCTGGTAGTGACCACCTGGGACCGTCGTGAAAACAACTTGAGCCGTGGCGTGCAAGCGGCCTGGCACATGACGCTTTCCGACGACACCGGCCATACATGGACGCCTATTTCGATCGTCCAAGATCGGCGCTCCGAGCACGTCCTGCGCGCCGATTACCCGACGCTACGCGACTTCTCCGCCGTGTACATCGCGACCTTTGATGGCACGACAAAACTGCTTGGCACCGGTGCTAAAACGATCACACTGCGGGTCTATGGTAACCGTGGTGCCGTCGATGTGAACTGGCGCGCACCGTAACCCGGCAGACACAAAACCCGGATGGATGTCCGATGCGTGCTCGAAGCCAGTGGCCTGATTTCTGGTAGGCTGCGGTACTACTTCGCGCAACGGACATCCCCATGACATTAGTATCCGCCAACACTGTAGACCTCGCTCATGCAACTCTGGCAGCAAAATTTGCAGCGGTCTTGCCGCGATTGCTGAGCCAACCCGGCGCGCTGCCCGATGATTGGGCCCCGATGGCAACGACCTACGATTTGCCGCGCTTCGATTCCGAAGCTGCGTTTAACACGCGGTTCGAAGCTGTGTTGACCACGATTCTACGGGACGACATCCGCGACGCTGCAACTTTGCGCAGTTTGCTTGCCGGCTGTGGGTTGCCATACGACTACGCGCGACTGGGCCAGCCGCTTTCAACCGTGTACGAGTTACTAGTGCAGGCCAAAACCTTCGCTGCCCACGCTTGCTCGTTTGCGTCGGCGACTAAACCTTGGTTGAGCGTGATCGAAGCCCCGCAACGCACACTCCCAGTGCGTATTTTCGCGGAAGGTACGTTGCCAATTTCAGCGGCCATGCGGACGCAACTTGCAGCTCGCAACGTCGAGCTTCATGAAAATCATACGTTCACCACAGCCGCTACCCCGCCGATTGCGGCGGCGCGAGATGTGCTCACGGTGTTCGTGCGCAACTCGCGTTTCACCGGTGATGTTCGCAACGAATCGGCCGATGCTATTTGTTATCCCATCGCAAATGGCGGCGTGTTGCTCATCGTTGATACTACGCGCATCGCACCCAGCGGAATTCAGCTGGTGCGGAAGCGAACTGTTTCGGCCTTGCTCGCCGCCGATGCGCTGCGCGAACTTGAACATGAAGCCGGGCTGACATCACCGGCCGAAGCCCACGCCACCGCAGCCATCTGCGATGCCGCGCTACGCGAGCTTTTTCCAGAAGTCGCCCAAGCACTTTATTTTTGCACTGGGCTCGCTGCCGAAGCTGCGGTGTTTGCAGCAGCGGTTGCGACCCTCGGGCGCCGCAAAGACGGTGGCGCGGCACTCGACCCAGTTTGGTTTTTCTACGCCCAAAACGGCTACGGCGGCACCGGGCAGCTGATTACCGATTTACTCGCCACCACCACAGCGCTCGTCCCAGTACCGCTGCCCGTCATCGATCTCAACAGCGCGGAACCTCGCAGCGTGCTGGTCGATAACATCATCGAGCGCCTCACTAACCTCGGCGGCGCTGCCGCATGTGTGTTTATTGAAATGCCAACCAATCCCGAATTACAAATGCATGACATGGCAGCGCTCGTCGCAGCGCTGCGCACCTACCAAAAAACCTGGGGCCGCACGATACCGATTCTGATCGACACAACACTAGCGCCGCTGTACCCAGCGCTGGCCCCGGATATCGCGCATGAGTGGCCGGTCATCGTGGTTAAGAGTGGCTCGAAGTACTTCACCAAAGGCAAAACCACCTTGGGTGTTGTCGCGTGTGGCAGTGCTCCGTTGGCTCGCGCGATCGTGTCAGCGGCGCACGCGCTTGCGGTTGATGCCGACTCATTGGCCAAGCCTGGGCAACTGGCAATTTTGCGTCACGGACTGCAAGATTTACGTGAGCGCATGGCGGCGATTGCAGCGAACACGGCGGCATTAGCGACGGGAATTCGCGCTGCACTAACAGCGCGTGGCCACGACATTACACTCTATACGATGACTCCGGCCCAGGTCGACGCCGGTCTGGCGTGTGGCTTGATTTCATTCTATCTGCCGCCAGCAGCCACGGAATTTGCCGATCTTGTCGACGAATTTGTCGACTACATGCTCACGGCAGCACCATTGTTGGCCAAGAGTCGCGTGAGTTATGGCCAATCCACCGGCGCTGGCGACCCCGACTACTTCTACATCATCAACCCACAAGAATCGACCCAGGGTTCGCTTTCCGCCGACGTGAAAAATGCGCAAAAGCGCAACAACGTACAAATCTGCCGGATCTCAGTGCCTGCCATCGCCGACGTGGCTGGGCTGCTTGCTACGATGGCACCGTTCTTCGACCGCAAGTACGCCACCACGTAGCGTCTGCCGGTAGCGCGGGCCCTAGGCCGACAGCAAGCCCCATAGCCATGCGCTATCGTTGGTGTTGCCCAAAAACGCAACACGCGCCGCATCGAGTCGCAACGCCGATTAAGTAAGCACCAGCGATCGAATTATTTACGCTTTCCAGCATCGGCTGGAGCACACTCGGCGCTGTGACCACGACCTTCAGCCTACCGCGCTCGAAACATGTGCCACCGATTGTCCGGTTTTAGCTATGAACGTGCGGTGTAACTCGTCGACGTGAATCATCGTAGCAGCTTACGATTCGAGACCAGTCGCCCATGAGTACGCAGGCTTGGTGTCGAAATGATGGGTCGCATCAATCACCCGCACGGTGCCGGATTTCGACCGCATGACGATCGACTGGGTCTTGGCACCGCCGCCAAAGAACTTCACACCGTCGACCAGATAGCCTTGAGTGACACCAGTCGCAGCAAACATCACGTTGCCTTGCGCTAATTCTTCGGTTTGGTAAATGTAGTCTTCAGGTTTCACGCCCATGGCTTTGGCCCGGGCCCGTTCTTCATCGCTGCGGAACTTCAACCGGCCTTGCAGCTCGCCACCAACGCAGCGCAGGGCGGCTGCAGCCAACACACCTTCAGGCGCTCCACCGATACCGAATAACACATCAATGCCAGAATCACTGCGGCACGTCATGACAGCACCGGAAACATCGCCGTCACCGATTAAGCGAATCCGAGCGCCACAAGCGCGCACCTCTTCGATCAATTTGATGTGCCGGTCGCGATCAAGAATCACTGCCGTGACATCTTCAATCTTTTTACCTTTAGCTTTGGCGATCTTTTGCAAATTCCATGTCGCCGATTCGCGCAAATCAATCAGGCCGCGGCACTCAGGGCCCACCGCAATCTTCTCCATGTAGGTGTCAGGCGCATTAAGAAATTGGCCGTCGTCGGCCAGGGCGATGACCGCAATCGCGTCCGGCGCGCCGGTCGCGCACAGGTTGGTGCCTTCGAGGGGGTCCACGGCAATGTCAACACGGGGTGAATCTTCGTCGGGCCCGCCATTTTTTGCCGACCAGCCACCACCAACTTTTTCGCCGATGTAGAGCATCGGGGCTTCGTCGCGTTCGCCTTCACCGATTACCACGGTGCCGCGAATGTCGATCGAGTCGAGCATGCGACGCATCGCTTCAACTGCGACATGATCGGCCAACTTGCGGTCGCCGCGCCCCATCAAACGGGCCGAGCATAGCGCTGCGGCTTCGGTAATACGGACAGCTTCTAGCGCAAGGTTGCGATCTTTCATGTCTGCATAGAACCATGTGAGCCAGCGTTGATCAACGGCGCTCGCTCACTACCCACTGCAACTGTGCAGACGATCGCCGCTGCAACCAAAGCACCACAACCATAAACGCACCACAGACGATACGTCGCGACGATGTAAGTCGAAACTTGTAAATCCGCGAGATCGAAAGTCCATATTTGACTGAGAGGAACACCATCAACGACGTTCGACGCGCAGGATTGGCAAGCCCTTTCGCAATCGAGCTATGACGTCGTCTACATGGTGAGGTTCGGCGAGTGAAATTTTCTCCCACGCGGTTTCGCCCTTTTTAGGCTTATCACGAGGCAATGTAAAATCTGCCTTCACCTTGCCGTCGATTCGGAACGGGTGATCGGTGGGCGCAAATAGCCCAGCGTAGAGATTTCCGCGGATGTGAGCGCCGCCATCATTGTAGTCGCCAATGACAACGCCAGTCGCTTTCACATCACCAAAAACATCAAGCGAGCTCGCAGTTATGATGTCTGCCGCGCACAGCGAACCGGTCACAATCACGAAGCTATGCTCGTCGGGCGCGTCATAAAGTCCTGAAACGATCAAGTCGCCTTGTACAATCAGCAAGGTAACATCTGCGTCCGCAGTGCAAAAATCACCATCGATGACCAGGTCGCCTTCCCACAAAAAGGCATTGCCGGCGTAGTCATCCATCGCGCTCGCCATTTCGGTAATCTCGCTGCGTTTTACCAGCTTGGCAGCGGTTACAAGTTCCTTCGCAGTAAGCGTTCCACGTTTCCAACTCTTGGCTTTTGCGAGCGCCGCCTTGGCCCGCTTCTTAATTTTGCGCGGCTTCGCAGCCAACGTCGGCCGCCGGCGGCCGCCGCTTGGATCCGTTTGGCGATGACCTCGATGCCATCGCCCGGGTAAATCAACGCCATCGACTTCGCCTCAGCGAGTTTTCCAGTCGCGAGCTTGATATCGCCATGCGAAGCCAACCAGTCCGCAAACGCAAGCCTAGCAAGTATCCTGATCGCAATAGCGCATGATCGATACGGCCCAGGCGAGTCCCAGTAGGTTTTTGCGTTGTCATCTGCGATGACAAACAAGGCCGGCACGTCACAATCCATCGACTCAAGGGACATCAGCGCATGCAAGGCGACGAGTAGCTGGGTTGCACCAGCAGCACCTTTGGTCGCGCGTTCGATCTTGGTCTTGGCCTTGCTGAGTTGATCTTTAGCGAGCAATGCACGAGCAGCATCAAGTTTAATCCAGAGGTCATCAGCCATGACTCAAGATTGGCCGACAACCACTACCAAATGTCGCTTACGTGAGAGAAGTTCGACAAAAGGGGCAGAAATCGCAAGTTGTCTCACGGTACCGATGACGCTCCGCCGACGCTCGCACTCGTTAGCATGAGCCAAGTTCGTTCCATGATGCCACCAAAAACGCTGGCAAGTTCGGCGACAATGCGCGTGTAGAATCGAGAATGTCGACAAGAGGCAACATCGGTCGTTACCTTCGCGCGAACCCTCGCGCTATCCACCGTGCACCGGCTGCGCATTTCAGTGACCTATGCTAGTCGACGGCTTCGACCAACGCTACCGGGCAGTCCAGCGCGACCGTGAGCGGTATGGTGCGGATCAAGAACTTTGCATCGATCGTTGGCGCTGTGATCTCGATGACCACGCGTGCGTCCTTGCTTGCAACGCCTGCATCCGAATTGCCTTCCGCGCCGCAGCGGCGAAAGATGCGGTCGGTCGCTGTTGGCTGCGCCGGTCGTCCAGGAATTAACGTCTGACACAGCGATGATTTGGGATTCCACGGCTTATTGTTGACAATGGTGCGGTACGACAGCTGCTCGCTGAAAAGCTCCCATGCAGTGGGCAAGACCACACGGACATTGCTTGCAACAGCCGCCACGTCATTGTCACACTGCCCGCTGAATTCACTGACGCGCACGGTGCCAGCTTGAGCCGTTGTAGCGCTGAGATCGACCGCATCTGCGGCTTCCGAAAGTGATTGGTCGGACACCACGTACTCCCGAGTTTGCGGCCCGCCGTCGATTCCAAAGCGAACGCCTGCGAAGCTGTGTTTTTTTGTAACAAATCGATAGCGTTGGCCTGGCGTCATTGCATCAGTTGGACGAATCAAAAACAACGAATACTCCAACTCATTTTTATGCCGGGGTCCAAGCTGGTCAATTTTGAAGGGAACGAGCGAGGCTTTACCTTTTTCATCGAGGCGAAATACCTTAATCGCGTCAACGCTGGGTTTGGTGCGGCCGCTCCACACCACGCCTTTGGCGTTTGCCGGCAGAACGCCGCTGGCAGCAACGAATCCAAAGGCGTCAGGCGTTGCACAAGAACAAGCTGCGGCATCAACCCGGGCACTCGCGACAAAAGTTGTAACGACTAGACAGAACGCGACGAGCCTCATGGAACAAGGCTACCACACAGGCGGTGTCGCTGCGCTGCACATTTTTGCGACTCAGCGCTGCTCAAGTGACCGTCGCTGCAACCACCGGAATCGAAGCGCGCAGCGCGCCAGGAATTGCGGTCGGCCGACCATCACTGGTTCGGACCACCGCGTGCCGAGTGTAACCGGTCGCCAGCAGCTGCCCGGCGTGGCGAACCGAATATTCAAACCGCATCGTCACGCCGCGCATTTCGCTGACATTAACGTCGATCTCTAACAAGTCTTCGTAGTGCGCCGGTCGCTTGTAATCGCAGTGCGCAGCGATCACAGGCAGCGCCACGCCTAGTGCGTCAATGTCCTTGTAGCTTTTGCCGAGCTGACGCCAGTAGTCGGCCCGTGCACTTTCAAAATAGCGTAAATAGTTTGCGTAATACACTACGCCCATTTGATCAGTATCGCCGAAGATAACGCGCAGTTGGTGAATCACTGTTTGGCGCTTCCCGACGGCACCGCACCAGCAATACGAATCACTACGGTGGCGTGTTGCACTACGTCCAACCCATCGACATCGCGCAATGCTGCACGCAGATCACCCTCTCGGGCTTCGTGGGTGATCACAAAAATATGGGTCGCGGAGTTTGCCCCTGCACTGGGCCCCGCTCCGAGCGTGCGCTCGTTCGCTCCATTGCTGGGCCCCGTCGCTTCATCTTGCACAACCTGCGCGATCGACACGCCGTGGCTACCCAAGATTGTCATGATCCGACCCAGCACCCCGGCTTGATCGGCAACGGCCATGCGCAAATAATATCGCGAACGAATCTCGTCGAGCGGCAACAACGGCCGTTGGCCCTGTGCGAACGGCCGCGCCATCGCCCGCGCGCCAGCCGCTCTCGCTAGCATGTTGCGACTAATTTCAATCATGTCGGAAACCACCGCCATTGCGGTCGGCAACATGCCGGCACCGGCGCCGTAATACATCGAGTCGCCCAACGCATAACTGTGCACGTACAAGGCGTTTTTCGCGCCCGGCACATCGGCCAGCAGCCAGTTTTTGGGGACCAACGTTGGATGCACGCGGGCTTCAATGGCCGTGCCGTGATCGCGTGCAATCACCAAACCTTTGATGACGTAGCCAAACCGATCAGCGCTGCGAAAATCGATCGGCGCGACGGTGTCGATGCCCTCTTTCGAAATCGCAGCGACATCGACGGCGGTTCCAAAACACAAGCCCACCAACACTGCAAGTTTATGAGCAGCATCACCACCACCGATATCCAACGTTGGGTCAGCTTCGGCGTAGCCCAGCGCTTGGGCTTCCGCCAACACCTCGGCAAAACCGCGGCCGGTTGCCGCCATCGTCGATAAAATATAATTCGAGGTGCCATTCACGATGCCATGGATGTGTTCTACCCGGTCGGAGGCCAGGCCCTCGCGCAACACCCGCACCACCGGCACGCCACCGCAAACTGCGGCTTCATAATACACATCAACACCAGCCAACTCAGCAGCCGCAAACACTTCGCGTCCATGCTCGGCCAGCAGCGCTTTGTTCGCGGTCACCACATGACGACCGTTGGCAATCGCAGCCATCACCGCCGTGCGCGCATCGGTAACACCGCCGATCAGCTCACAAACAATATCAATATCGGCCCGCTGCAACGTGCCTTGAATATCGCTGGTGAGCAGCGTCGCATCGACTTCTACCCGACGAGGTTTGTCGAATTCACGCACGACAATTGCCCGTACCTGCAACTTAGCACCGAGGCGAGCTTCGATTGCAGCGGCATTTTGCGCCAGCAATTGGATGACGCCAGCGCCGACGTTACCTAACCCCAGCAGGGCTACACCAATTTCACGCGGAGGGTTTTTGAAAGCTGGATGATTCATGCACGTATTACCGGCTGCGATACGAAAAGTGCTGCGCCACGATGCGCCATGCACCGCCGTCGCGTTCCAATACTAAGGTGATCACGCCAGCTTCGGTGACGGTGGTGGTGCCATCCGAAATCTCGCGGGCCATCGAGGCATGCACCAACATACTGGTGCCATACTGTTGCGCGGTAAGTTCGGTAAGTTTGAGGTGTACTTCGCGGACCCGTGCCAACATATCGCGCAATGCCGGCTCGACGATGCTCCAGCCATTTTGGCGTTGGCCTTGATCGACAATAACTAAGCGGCGGTCGTTGGCGTAGATCTTGGCCAGACCGTCAAGACTGCGAACTTCCATCGCTTGTCGCCATTGTTCAACGGTGGCGAGAGCGGCGACTTCAGTGTTGCCTTCGAGATCTGGTACCACCACGGCGGCAGGCGCTTTGGTGCCCGCACAACCAGCCAAGATCGCAACAGCAATGAACGATCGAACGGTGTGCATGCCACAGGACTACCACGCGCCTTACCCTTGTTGTAGGCTCGCGCCATGACGGAGATCGTTTGGCTACACGCTCGTGAAGTTTTAGATTCTCGTGGCAACCCAACCGTGGAGGCGGAAATTGGCCTCGATGGTGGCGAGCTCGGCCGCGCGATTGTGCCTTCGGGCGCATCAACCGGTGAACATGAAGCCCTCGAGTTGCGCGATGGCGATGCCACCCGCTACCTTGGCAAAGGCGTGCAAAAAGCCGTCGAGCATGTGCGCGATATTATCGCGCCGACGCTGATTGGCATGGACGCCAGCGACCAAGCCGGCATCGACAATGCCCTGCTTGCACTTGATGGCACGCCACTAAAATCCAACCTCGGTGCCAATGCAATTTTGGCTGTGTCGATGGCGGCGGCGCGTGCGGCGGCCCAAGCGCATGAACTCCCCTTGTACCGTTACTTGGGCGGCGTAGGCGCCCTGACGTTGCCTGTGCCACTGATGAACATTATTAACGGCGGCGCGCATGCCGATAACAATCTTGATATTCAAGAATTTATGATCGTGCCGGCCGGCTTCGATCGTTTCGAAGACGCGCTGCGTGCGGGTGTCGAAATCTTCCACAATCTCAAAAAGATTTTGTCCGCTAAAGGCAAAGCCACCAACGTCGGTGATGAAGGCGGTTTTGCCCCAACTATGGAGTCCGCCGACGACGCCATGTCGACAATTCTCGAAGCGGTGGCCAAAGCAGGTTACAAAGCTGGCGAGCAAATATTTTTGGCACTCGATGTCGCGGCCTCTGAATTTTTCGACAAAGCCAAAGGTGTTTACAAGTACGAAGGTAAAGAGCGCAGCGCTGCCGACATGGTGGATCTCTACGCCGGCTGGGTTGCCAAATACCCACTCATTTCGATCGAAGACGGCCATGCCGAAAACGACTGGGCTGGTTGGAAGTTGGCGACCGAGCAGCTTGGCCGCAAGGTTCAACTCGTCGGTGACGATTTGTTCGTGACCCAAACTCCACGACTCAAACGCGGCATCACCGAAGGTATCGCCAACTCCATCTTGGTCAAAGTAAACCAAGTGGGCTCGTTGTCGGAAACCCTCGACGCGGTCCGGACTGCGCAACACGCGCGCTACACTGCGATCATTTCGCATCGCTCCGGCGAAAGCGAAGACTCGTTTATCGCCGACCTCGCGGTTGCCACCAATGCTGGCCAGATCAAAACCGGCTCGGCATCGCGCTCCGATCGCATCGCGAAATACAATCAGTTGCTGCGTATTTGCGACCAACTAGGCAACGAAGCCCAGTTCGCTGGCGTCAACGTTTTCCGACGCTAAGCACGACGCAACACCATCGGGTTTGAATGGGCTGTTAACGCGTCGGATCGAATCGGGTAACTTCGCGCAAAAAACTGGTGGTCAAATACTCTCGCTTGATCATCTCGGCCATTTCTTCGGCTGTGGTGAAGCGTTCGTAGTCGACGCGAATTACCGGAATCACTTTGGAAATTCCCTGCACAAAATCTTGATAGCCCTCGTACAACGCTTCGAGATATTCCACTTTGATTCGCGACTCCACATCGCGGCTGCGCATCGCGATGCGTTCATAGGAACTTTTGGGTGAAACATCCAAAAACACGATGACACTCGGCTTGCACATGAAGTTACTCATGTTTTTGAACAGGTCAACGTAGGTGCGATAATCGCGCTGATCCATCAAGCCAGTTTTGGCCAGCATTTTAGCGAAAATCGAGTCTTCGTAAATCGTGCGATCTTGCACGGCTGAGCGACCGCGCCAAATGATTTCTTGGTGCTGCTGAAACCGACGATTGAGCAAGTACACTTGCATCGCAAATGAATACTTTGCGGTATCAGCGTAGAAGTCGGTGAGATACTCGTTGTCGGCGACCGGCTCGTAATACGTATCGATGCCGAGGTGTTGGCCCAACGCGGTTGCCAGTGTTGACTTTCCCGCGCCGATCATGCCAGCGATCCCAATGAACATATTGCCAAAAACCTCGGCACCATTTGCAGAGGTGCCGGAGGATGCGTCGCTAGGTGGGGCGGAGGTAGTCATCGGGCGGGCAGCATGACATGGCGGTCTGACGACCGACGGGTGCATCGCACAAACCGCTGGGCCAGCGCGATGTCAAATCAATCTCGACGGCCCTTAAAACTCATCAGGCCTTCGATGGCGTTCCGATGGCTTCCGCAGTCCAGTGACGGATTGTTAGCTTTCAACTGGCGCACCAGGAAAACCGATGCCAGGCGTTGCACTCGGCATCACGTGCACCGCGTTACCGTTGAGACCATTGCCTGTCGCAGCTCCAGCGACCTGGTCGCCCAACGTGGTGGCGCTCATCCGCTCAGGGTGTTTGCCCTCAATGTTGGCGTAGAATGCGCGGATTTGTTTCATGTCGGCTTCCATGTCGCCAGTTGGCCAGAACAAGGTGCCCAAGCCACCACGACGCTTTTTATAGTCGAGGAAACCGAGCACGATGGGCACCTTGGCGCCAACGGCCATGTGGTAAAATCCGGTTTTCCACCGCACCGATTTACTGCGCGTGCCTTCCGGCGCGACGATCAAAAATAAATCCTCGTGGTCATCAATTACGTCGACGGCGTTGGCAACAGCATCGCTGCGACGGCCGCGATTGACAGGGATGCCACCGACGGCGCGGAAGAACTTGCCCTTAGCGCCGGTGAACAAGGTGTGTTTGCCCAGCCACGACATTGGAAATCCCAGCTTCCAGGTCACCGCAAGCGTGAACGGCAAGTCCCAATTGGACGTGTGCGGCGCCGCGATCACCACCGCTTTACGGACATCGGGTACCCCGCCTTCGACTTTCCAGCCAAAGGCTTTAAGCCAGGCATCGCCGATGAAGTAGGTGATTTGCTTGCTCGAAATGGGTAGGAAGCTCACCTCCGTATAGTGCCCACAGCCAGCCGGCTTCGACGTCACAGTTTTGTCAGATTTGTGAACTTTTTGCGTTCGACTACGCGCGGCCGAGCATATGGCGAGCGATCACCATGCGTGCAATCTGCGATGTGCCTTCATAAATTTGAAGTAGTTTGGCATCGCGCATCAGTTTTTCGACGGGATATTCCTTGGTGTAGCCGTAGCCACCGAAAATCTGGACCGCATCGGTGGTGGCTTTCATCGCTGCGTCAGCACCGTGGGCTTTGGCGTACGCCGAAATGATACTCGACAAGTCGCCTTTATCGACGCACCACGCGGCTTTGTGAGTCAACAAGCGCGTCGACTCGTAGGCCATCGCCATTTCAGCGAGCATGACTTGAATCATCTGGTGTTGCCCAATCGGCACACCGAAGGTTTTGCGCTCAAGTGAATACTTGGTGCTTTCATCCATTGCACGACGAATGGTGCCGGCCGCCGACGCTGCGATCCAGGGTCGCGAGCGGTCAAAGGTCTTCATCGCGATCTTGAAGCCCGCGTCTTCTGCGCCTAATAGTTGGCTCTTGTGAATCTTCACGTCCTCGAACAACACATCGGTGGTGTTGGAAGCGCGATGACCCATCTTGTTTTCTTTACGGCCGGCTTTGACACCTGGGGTCTTGGCGTCGACGATAAAACACGCAATCCCTTTATGTTTAAGCGCTGGATCAAACGTCGCAAACACGGTGTAAAAATCAGCTACGCCGCCGTTGGTGATCCAACGTTTTTGGCCATTGAGCACATAGTCGTCACCGTGGCGGGTCACCCGTGTTCGCATCGCAGCGACATCTGAACCGGCATCGGGTTCGCTGCAGCAGTACGCCGCAAACGTCAGCTCGGAGGTTAGCCGTCCAAGAAACTTGTGCTTTTGCTCATCGTTGCCAGCAACCAAGATCGGCATCGCACCGAGCATGTTCGCAGCCATCGACGTGTTGATGCCGGCGCAGCCGTAGGCGACTTCTTCTTGCACGAGGCAATCATCGAGGCACGAACCGCCCAAGCCGCCGTTGGCGTCGGCAACTTCGATATTCATTAAGCCGGTATCAAATGCTTTCTTGAATATTTCACGCGGAAATTCACCGGACTCATCGTAGTGACCCGCCACTGGAATGATTTCTTTGCGTGTGAACTCGCGGGCAGTGGCAACCAGCGCGTTTTGCTCTTCGGAGTATGAAAAATCTGTTGGCACGGGTGCATGCTACCATCGGTTTGCAGTCGTGCCAGCCCTTCTACAAGACTATGAATTGCAGTCCTTGATCGCTGTGGGTGCCATGGCCGAGGTGTGGCGTGGCGTCGATCGGCGCGATGAGCGCCCCGTCGCCATCAAAGTACTACACAGCCATCTGCAACGACAAAACCAGGTCCGCGAGCTGTTTTTAGCCGAGCAACAACTGCTTTCGACCCTGCCGCAGCATAGCGGGCTGGTCCACGGCCTGGCCTGCGATGACTTGGCAGATCGGCCATTTTTGGTGATGTCGCTAGCCCGTGGACATGACCTGCGACATTGGGTCGCGCCGGTCGTTGGCGGTGCATTTGGTCAAGGAGTTGCGGCAGTCAAACAACACGCGCTGCCATTAGCTGTGGCATTGGATATCGTTGCGCGAACGGCTGACGCAATCGCGCATTTGCACCAGCAAGGTTGGCTGCATGGAGATATCGGGCCAAGCAATATCGTCGTCGATAATGCAACGCATGCAGCAACGCTAGAAACTACGCCGGCCACCGTGGTCGTGTGCGACCTCGGCATCGCGCGGCGGATTGGCGACGGCGGGCCAGTGCGCGGCACCCACGCATACATGGCACCCGAACAAGTACGTGGCGAAACCTGGACCACCGCCACCGACGTGTTTGCCCTTGGGGTGCTGTTGTGGGAACTGGTCACAGGAGCACGACTTTTTCATCGGGGTCCTGGATATCTATCCGGAGCGGCGGTTATTGAGGCGTCGGTGCCGTCGGTTGGAATCGTGAGACTCGATGCTTTGTTGACAAAAATGTTAGCAAAATCGAAACATTACAGAATCTCAACCATGGATAAAGTGATCGTCGAGCTAGCTGAACTTGGCCCGAGATCCGATACCCCAGGCCGCTAGAACTCCGGTATTCTTGGCTAGTTAGCGCAATCGAAGAAGAATCGATACGTTCACCGCGTATCATGCTTTGGGCAAATTACTAACGTGCGAGGTTGGAGCATGAGCGACCAAGAGCTGCAAGAACGAGAAAACGCCGGGCCGATTATGCCGGATGCCACTGCGGTTGCGCGGGCCAGCCTCGATGTTGATGTTGCCGGCTTGCACGGTGGCGATGTTCGTACATCAGAGCAATCCCGAATAGATCAACCTCGCGGCCACGGTGTGCAGTCGCCTAGCCACGGTCGCAGTGGCTTGTTTCAACGGATGTCGTCGGCGGTGTCGTACGCTTCGAAAAGTGCGGGGTTGCCGCCGGTCGAATCCCTACATCCGCGCGGCGCAGCGCACTCGCTAGCGGTCGTGTTGCCAACTGGCTTCGCAAACCAACACGCGGGCGTCACCGCGAACCTACTGGGCAGCGCGATCGATCCGGCCATCCACGCAACGATTACGTCGTTAGCGGCCAGCGATCCGGCACAAGCGCGGCAATTATTGGAAACCCAATTCGCGGAAATTACCCAACGGGTTTCTCAAGCCGGCGATGCAGTCGCACTTAACATTTTGCGACAAGCAGCGCATGATCCGATCAACGCTGCTCGATATTATTTCGCCGCTGCGCAGCGCGTAAAAACACTGCTGGCCACGCCACCACACGCGAACGCTGAAGTGGAGCAACAGCCATCCGGCTCGCCGCTACCTGCGCCCGATGGAGATGTCGATGGCGAGCGGCCCACGGCGCAGGCAGCACAGGCCTCACCCGCTGGTCCAGCGGTTATTGTATCGCCTCAAAACCACTCCCGCATCGGTGCCCAAGCACCAGCAGCGAACAAGCACACTCTGCCGTCGCAGCCTACGCCTCAAGCCGCGGTACCCGAACATGCTCCGACTCAAAATAATGTTGCGGCGAGCCAGCCGGCGCAGCCGCTTGCCGCCGTGGCGCAAAACGTATCCTTGCGAAGTCCCTCGGGTGGTATCGCCGAGCTAGCAAACATCAACATCGATATCGGCGAAACTCCAGGCGTCATTGCACCAACGCAAATTTCAGGTGCAGCGACCTCTGCGAACGACAACACGGTCGGTTATGCGCTGCCTAGCGTTGCGGCATCACCCGTTGCTATGCGTCGACCGCAAGCCCGCCAAGCACCACGTCGACAGGCTCGAGACTTCCGTGCCGGCTATAGCCACATTTCACAAGACATCGGCCAACGTAGCCATGCGCTCGCGCGGTCAGGCTCGGCCAAAGCGCAACAGCTCGGCCAACAGGTCGACCACGCGGTAACACAAGCCCTATCGACCGATGCTTCCCACGCGGCCACGTTGACTGCCACATCGACGACGCCGACACAAGGCGTCGTACGTAGCAAACCGAAAAGCTCACACACCCACACCACTCCAAATCCGCCAACGCTCGACGCGATTGCCGTGGATGGCGAGGTCGCAGCCCCAAACCCAAGTCCGATGCTCGCGCCCCTGCCAGCGATTTCGGCGGCTAGTAAGCCAACGCTCACAGCCGCCGCAGTATCGACGGGTAGCAACACGCCTGACACGGCAACGGCGGCCGCAAGTTTCGATAGCGTTACCGCAAAGCCATCGATACAAACGTTAACAAAACCGTCGATCGGCAACGCGACACCCAAACTGCAAACTGCAACGCAGCCCGATGCATCCGCGATGCAAGCGCAGTTTGACGGCGATACTGCGGCACTCACCGAGCAACCTCCGACGAACGAACCACAAGCCGCTGCCAATAAAAACAAGATTCGCGCCGCCGCTACTAAAGCCCAACAACAAGGTGGACGCACCAAGGCCACTGCACGAGCCAACGCATCTCAGGGTGCCGCGCATCAGCAACTGCGTAATTCCGAGGGTAAAAAGCGCGGGGCTGCCGCTAAAACTGCTGCAACTGCCAAAAAAACCCAACAAGATATCGAAGCCGCGAATGCGCTAGCACAAGCCAAGGAAAAGCTCCGGCAAGACGCCAATCAACATGCCGAGATGGCGTTGGCCATGTTGAACATGACCGCCGAACAGCGCGACAAACTTTTCCAGGACACCCTCAACGCTGCGGAACTTGCCGCTAACACACGTTTTGCGACCCAACGCGACGAGTCGGGCCAAGCCTTAGTCGATAACAAACTAAAACTGAAAGAGGCCAACACCGCTGCACTTGCCAGCATCAACGGTGATTGCGACAAGCATCTCGCCGACACAACCAAAACGATGGCGCAACTCGAAAAGCAGTTGGCCACGAACCCCAAAAAAGCGGCCCAAACTGCGCTCGATTTGGGCAAGCGTGATTGTCTCGCCTACAAGGCGACCCACGACAAAAATCTTAAAGACATCAAAACTGCGCACGAAGCTGACATCAAAGCCATCGACGCAAAAGAACAGCAGACGATTAGTTTTTGGCAAGGCAAAGCCGATGCCAGCGTCGACGATCCAGAAAAGCATGCGAATGCTACGTCGCAAATTGCCCAAGTAAAAAGTAAAGCCGCTGGCGAACGCACGGCCCGCAATAGTCGTGCAACCAACGACAACACCGAAGAGAACGCCAAGTTCACCAAACTCGACACCGAACGCAAAGCCTCGGCCCAGCGCGCCCACGACGAAATCCGTGACAACGCGAAAGCGTATTTGGCGAAAATCGTCGAAGAGCGCGCCACCCTGCTTAAAGCGATCGAAACCGAGCGCAAAGATGGCATCGCTACCGCCAACGCGCGAATGCAAGTTGACGAAGCTGCGCTTACGCGCATGCAAAAAGACGAATACGCAACGCTTGAAGTTCAACTCAAAACCGAACTTGAAGAAGCTCGCATCGCTGCCGCAAGCGCCAAAAAAGACAGTGCGGGCAAATCCATCCAGGATAAAGTCAAAGCCAAACAGGCAATCGAACTCGCACGCAACAATGCATTTGCCAAGATCGATGCAGCGAATGCGGACACGATGTACTTGGCGCAAATGGAAGTGGACTACGCCCACTCCGAGATCAACAACAGCATCAAAGACCTCGGCACCTACACTGTTAAAGCCGTTCGCGATATTTCAACGTTACAAACCAAGTTAGAACGTTCGGTCGACGACACGACGGGTAAAATTACGGCCCGCGCGAACTCGGCGATTGCGGCCCAGCAAAATATTGCCAAAAGTGTCGGCAGTGACCTCGCCGAAATGAAGAGCACCTACCATGGTGGCTCGCCAACGAAATTTCACAGCAACCTTGACGCTGAAAAACTCGCAGTAAAAAACCTACGTGAACGTGACAAAGAATATTTTGCCGCGCTGCAAGCCAAGCGCGACGGCAAACCACCCGACTGGGACAAAAAACGCGACAAAGCCAAACAATCGATTCGCGACGCCGTCACCATCTCCGGTGGCGATCCAAGCAAGATTCAAGCTGCCTTGTTGGAAGCCACCAATGGCGACCCAAAACTAATCGCTGAAATTCTCAATGACCCGACCGTGAGTCGCGCGCTGGTTCAAATGGCTGCGACCGACAATGGCGTTTGGCGCGGGCCCATGGGCACGTTCGATAACTGGTCGTCCATCGTTACCGGCAAAGTACCCAGCAATCCGACCGTCGACGCTATCAAAGCGATGGCCTTGTGCAAAGATCGCAATGAAGTCAAAGCCAAAATGCTGGACCAAGCATTCAACGGCGGCCTTACCGGTTGGGGCTACGACAGCGACCTCATCAATAAAATCTACGAATCCACCCCGCCTGGCGAGCGCGACACGCTTGACGCAAAATTCAAAACCACCACGGGCAAATCACTAGCTCAGCAACACGCATCCGAAAATCAGACATCAGGATTTTTCTCCACCATCACCGGTAACGGAGAACGATCCGACGGCCAAAAAATGCTCGATGCCCAATGGGCTGGTCGCGATCAAGGCATTGCAGAAGCCAAACGTCAAGCCGCGAGCGGCGGGACGATGGGCTCAGTAACCAAGTTTGTCCAAGGTAACCCTGCGCTCACGGGACTTGCAGTCGTCATGAGCGGAGGCGTGCTCGCCGGACCAGCGCTTGCCGTTGGTTCGGGTCAGCTTGACGGCATAGGTAACAACGTCAGCGGCTATCTCGCGCAAAACGACAAGATTCGCGAAGAAGTCGAAATTAAACCCGACGACTCCTACGAAACGCGGATGGAAAAACAACGCCGGCAACGCGAACTGTTTGGCAACATCGACAAATATCTCGCGGCCGAAGGCACCTCAACCGAAACACTCGACCACAACGTTGCATCGTCGTCCTTCAATAAATCTTTCGGGTCGACGCAACGCCTCGAAGATGCGTTGACCGCTATGCGACAAGGCGACTTCAAGTGCTACAGCATGAATCTGGGCGCCTACCAGCAAGAAACCGCGTTCGGCGATCACAAGAAAGCTGCGGACGAAGGCAAGCGCGCGCGCGAATACGGCTACGGCGCACAGTACCGGGAATTCCAAGCCAATGCCTATTGCGCCAAACGTGGCCTCGGAAAAAGCACCAACCCCGAGGCTGATTACGAGAAATTTGTTAAAGAAAACGTCAACGCCGTTGATGCGAACTACATCATCAATCAAACCCAAGAAAAGGCGACGGATCCGGATAAAGCCGCAAAACAAATCGCCGCACGTTTGGTGTATGCGCAGTTTGGCGGCATGACCGGGTGGGGTAATGACACTGATGCGTTGTCCGAAGAGATGAAGAATCTCCCCAAAGACGTTCGGGACAAAATCGAGGCCGAATATGCACGGCAATGCAACGAACTTGGCCTGACTGTAAAAAATCAAAGTGCAAGCAGTTGGTTTTGGGGCAACACATCAACCGGCAGCCTCAAAGACGATATGAACTGGTCGTACAACGGCGTATCCGGCGTTGCGATGCAGACAATGCGCAATGGCATTTCTGCAGTGACTGGCAACGACAATGTCGGTTTGGTGTCGCCGTTACTTGCAGACCAGAACGCAGGTAAGAGCAACGAGTATTCGATGGCGATGCGCGACTTGTCGCTTGGCAAAGCCGAGACGCCAGCCGAGCAATTGGCGCGTACCAAATATTCTAGTGAACTCGCAAAATCGGGCATGTTGGGGACCGTCGGATTCGGCGACGCAGGCACCGAAACCGAAATCGCACTAGCCAAACAACAAGCCGCGTACGACCGGTTGGTAGCGCTTGGGTTAGGCGATAAAAACATTGAAAAACTTGATCCTGAATCACTCACACCCGAACAAGCGTCGGCTCTCAAGGCGTTTCAATTTGCCAGCGAAAGCGCCGAAGGCTGGCAAAAAGTTGCGATTACCCAGCAAAAATCAGCGACCGAATTTGTCATCGACGGGGTAGTCACCGTGGTGACGGTGGCGGCTGCGGTGGCAGCCGAGGTGTTTACGCTTGGCGCAGCTACACCAATTATTATTACGGCAGTTGCCGGCGTGATGGCCGTGATGGCGAAATCAGCGGCGCTGGGCGGTAAATTCAGTGGTGTCGAAATCGATCGAGGCCTGATTTCCGCAGCCGTACAAGCGGTCGGCGCAGGGCTTTCGGCCGGCAAAGGGCTCGAACAACTTAGTGAACAACTGGTCAAAAATGCCGGGCAAAAAATCGCCCGCGCCATCGTCAAAGAAGTGCTGGAAGCAGCGATCAATGCAGGCGCAAATATTACGCAACTCCTGCTCGACCCCGCTACCTACGCTGGCTCGCCCGAAGAAGTTCGAGCCCGGCTGCTTGGGGCAATCAAGAGTGCTGCACTGCAAACCGGTGTTTCCGCCGTGGCGCGTGGTGCAATCAAAGGCAAGCTCGACTTGCCGGAGAACATGAGCTTCGGCCAAAAGATGCTCAATGACCAGCTCGGCTACGGCGGCGCACTCGACACAGCTGTGCAGTTCGACTTCACTAGCAATAACCCACGGGAGGAAGTGGGCAAGGTGCTCCACGCTGCAATCCAAACGGGTGTACAGACCGCCGCAACTCATGTCGCCACCGGTATGTATGCAAAATACAAAGCTGGCATGGTTCCAGGCAAAGGTGGGGTTGGGTCGAATGGCGAAATTGTAGTTTCGGCAGCCGAGAAACAGGTCGTGGTCGACGCCATTCTACATGAAGGCGGCACGGTCACCGCGGTCCCGCCTCCACCTGGTTCAGACTCAACCGCGACGGTCTTGATGATCAAAACCGCCGAAGGTCATTTGGTTCCCCTGGTCATTCCAAATGAGCATGCAGTCGTAAAAGACACAAAAACTCCGGCCGAAGAAAAGGCCGCCACCGCTAAAAGTACCGAAGATAAGCCGACTATAGTTAATGATGAA
>JAYWHS010000942.1:0-2424 GCA_043777635.1 Kofleriaceae bacterium
CGCTTTTTGCCATCACCCGGTGCGCCGCGACCACGCGCGCGCGATAGCTCAAAGGCCCGACGAATCACTCGCTCCGACGCTGCGCGGGTAATGACCCGGGTATCGATGGCGCGATCGTTTTCCAGCGAAATGGATCCTTGGCCCGAATACAAGCCTTCGGTATTTTCGCGCACCATGATCATGTCGACGTTGTGCGGCCCCCACACCTCGGAAAATTTTCCTGAAATGCCGTGCCGCGTGCCTGCCAAGCAGCGCACCGGCCGCACGTTGGCAAACAAATCTAGTTTGATGCGATTGCCGATCACCGGCGACCAACCGGCCATTTTGCCGTCGAGCTCGCCGTTGCCCTTCATCGTTACCGGTGCGCCATCGGCACCTGCCCAACCGACTGCGCCCAACAAAATAGCATCGGCATCGACGCATTTTTGTTCGCTGCCTTCGGGCCAATCACACGAACCATGTTGCAGGTAAAATTTACCACCGCAGGCAATTTCTTCGAGTTGCACTGCAAAGCCGCAACGTTTGGCGACTAGTTCAAGCAGCGTCACTGCATCGCTGGCTACTTCAGCGCCAATGCCATCACCTGGCAACACAACTATGTCGTAACGATCCTTTTTGACGCGCGGAGCTGGCATGGCGACAAGCTATCAAACCTGCTCGGTCGGGTGGCTCGCCAGACCTCATTTTTGCAGCGCCGCAATCACATCCTGGGCGACCCGTTGCGACGTCAGCATTGCGATGTGGCCGAGGTCGTCGTAGATGATTTCGTCAACACCAGCGACGCGGGCTTGCCGTGCACCTGGCACCATGCCATCGGCGCGCGACCAGATCACGGTGAGCTTGGTATGCGCTAGCGGTTTGGCGACCTCCAACCGGGTGACCAGCGACGAGCCGCGCACCAGTTCTTTGCGACTGCGGCCAATCCCCATCACCGAAATTTCAGTGCCCAGATGCGGCGAGCCAATCGTCACTAGATTTTTCACGATGCCGTCGCCACCGCCAATGCAGGCGTAATAGCGGCCAACAACTCCGCCCATCGAATGGCCAATCAAATCGACCTGGGCCGCGCCGGTGTGTTCGCGCACCTGCGTCACAAATTCACCGAGCCGACGCGCTGCCGTTGAAACCCGGCCCAAACTCCAATATTCAAATCCGAAAATCGGCCCGAGCGGCACGGCGGCGAGCCGGCTGGCTAGCGGCACAAAATTAGCCCGATTCATGGCGTAACCATGCAACATAATGATAGGTCGCGGGCCCTGCACGGTTGCGCCAGGCAGCGGCCAAAAACCACGCCAGCGATTCGCCGTCATGTTCACCGCGACACGCCATTCATGCACCGTACTGCGCAACAAGCCTGCCGGTAGCGCTTGCCCTCGCCGACGGTGCGCAAGCGCGAGCAGTGCATGCGGCAACGCAGGGTATGCCCCACTGAGCATCAACGCGTTGCTGGCGCCTGCCACCAAGCCACGCCAGAACAAATGTGCCGCACGATGGCGTTGTTGCACGCTACGCCTTTGGTGTTGCGAATATCTCAGCTTCGATTTGGCGGGTTACAGCGGGCGAAATTTTTAGCGCAGTCGACAGGGTTGCAAGCAACATGCGTTCGCGCGGTTCAACGATACCGTCAAGTTTTGCCATGCGGCACGCAGCGCGGTAGATGCCGGCCTTCGCAAGATCCGGGATGTCAGTTGCCAGCGTTGGCTCTTGCACCGGTTGATCTAAAAATCCATAGGCCAGCGCCCGCTCGTCGACGGTAAGGGCAGCCGCGTGGATCAAACGGCGCAACGCATCGGATTCGACGGGTGCGAGTTTGCCATCAGCCCAGGCCACCGCCGCCCACATCCGAATGACCACAATGGTTGCAGGTTCGTCGCCGGTTGCTGGCACAGCTGCGCGTGGGGCTGCAACGTATTCGATCATCGGCGCGTCAACCGCGTTGTCCGGCATTGATACCGCAGCCATCTCCGCCGTGGTGCGGCTTAACGCTGGGTCCTGTGCGCTTTCGCTCGCGATGGAGATGGTTACGCCAATCCGATCATGAACCACTTTTGCTAATGTGAAGCGCAGTTCTTCATTGGTGCGTCCGGCCCGCCAGCAACCATCAGCACTCGGATCGAAGTGCCACGCCGTCGAGACTGCGGCCATCCAAATTTGTTTGGCCGCGCGATGAGCGTTGATGACGATGCGGGTTTTGTCACGCAAATCCAGCCGCAAGACGCCGTCACTGACGCTAACTTCGACATCATCGGGGTCAATGTTCGCAAGTCCATCTTCGATGGCCTGAAGTTCCGTACGTGCAATGTTGTCGAAGATGGCATCTTCCATGACGCGGTTATAGCTGATTTGCTACGATATAGGGCATGGGACAGACGTTTGAAGGAACCGACGAAGACGACGACGGGGTGGTGAGGGATGTCCACGAGA